>DUUS01000028.1 GCA_012841465.1 Mollicutes bacterium | reverse complement strand
TTTTCCAAATAGACAAATACTTTTCATCACCATTTTGAAGTTTAGTTGTTATCTCTCTTGCTTCATTTAAATAATCTTCATCAATGCTTGCTCTTGTGCTAGCACGAGGATAAATCTCATTTAACTCAGATACACTTTTTACCGGAAATTCTTCAAAAGATGGATACATCTCCTTTATTTCCCTAATAATTAAACCAAGTGGTCTTCCCCAGTCACCAAGGTGGACATCACTAATTGTTTTAAAACCAACCAAGTTAAATAATCTCTTTAATGCCTCTCCAATATTCGCACTTCTTAAATGTCCAACATGAAGCTCTTTAGCAATATTAGCTCCACCATAATCAAGCATGATTGTTTTACTTTCATATTTAGGTACATTAATATTTATATCATTAAATAAATCATTTACATACTTAGCAAGTAATTTATCACTTATACTTAAATTAATAAAAGGTCCAGCATTATTTACATCTTTATAATAATCTTTTTCTTTTAACTTAGAAACTATTTTTTCAGCTAATAAATGCGGGTTTTCTTTAGTTAAAGAAAAAACTCCATTATATTGATAATGACCTAAATCAGGTCTACTACTAACAATTAATTTAGGTTTTTCATTAAAACCTAAATTAATTAATACTTCTTCCAAATCTTTTTCTAAAAAATCAATTAAGTTCATTAAAGTCCTCCTTAAGCTCAGGCATATCATCAAACTCTATATTAACATTACTAATTGATTCAAACCTTTTACTAATCTTTTCAGTAGTTATATGGATATCTCTGGCATCACTACTAACAGCATTTATGCTTCTTGAAAGCTTATCCCATCTTTCTTTATAACGATTAAATTCAATACCTAATTTTTTTAATTCCTCATGAATTATTTTAGCATACTTATCTCTTTCCATATTCTTTAAAATCATTCCAATTATAGTAAGAGTACTCATTAAAGTAGTCGGACTAGTTATCCAAACTTTAGACTTATATGAATATTCAATTAAATCAGTATGATAAGCATTTATTTCAGCAAAAATTGCCTCTGCTGGAAGAAACATAATAGCCTCATCAGCCGTAACTCCAGGAACAATATATTTATTTTTAATATCATCAATATGTTTTCTTATATCAGCTTTAAATAACTTAGTAGCATTATCTCTTACAGTTTTATCTAAAGAAGTATCAGTCATTATTTGATAGTTCTCAAGTGGAAACTTAGAATCAATCGCTATTGTTCCTAGTGGCTCAGGTGCAAATAAAATTGCATCAACAATAGTACCAGTATTTAATTTATATTGGGTTTGATAAATTTTATCATTTTTACCAAAAATTGAATCAAGAATAAAATTAAGGTTAGTCTCACCAAAGATTCCCCTAGTTTTTTTATCAGTTAAAACTGACTGAAGTTTTATTATATCTCCAGATAGATTATCTATTTTCTTTTGAGCCTCATCAATTTTACTAATCCTTTCTAAAATTGAGGTAAAGGTTTTGTTAGTTTTTTCAAAATTAACATCTAACCTTTCATTAACTTTATCATTAATATAATTTAATCTTCTTTCGATAGTTTCATTTAATTCTTTAAAATCATTTTGAAGACTTTTACTAAATGAAAACTTAAACTCACCAAGTTCCTTAGTAATATCTGTTTCAAACTTACCTAATCTAAGAGTTACCTCTTCATTATTATTTCTTTTTACTAATACAATAATTAAAAGAATAATTATTATTACCAGCATTCCTAATATTATATACTCCATATATACTCCTACTCTATATTATATTTTTTATTTATTATCTTACTTACTATGTAAGCAAGCACTGAAAGAACAACCACATATAAAATCTTAAAAGGATCTTTTAAACTATCAATGAGACTAGTTCCTATAAATCCCCAAAAGATAACTAAAAATATTTTACCAATCAATATTGAAGAAATAAATTTCCTTTTCTTCATCGAAGAAAGACCAGCAACTATATTTATCATAAAAGCAGGGGTAAAGGGATTAGCTATCAATAAAGTAAGTTGTTCAAACTTTAATTTATCAAAAGCGACCATTAATTTATTTAACCTTACCCTGTTTCTCTCTATTAATTTTTTAT
>DUUS01000154.1 GCA_012841465.1 Mollicutes bacterium | reverse complement strand
CTATCTATTCTGATTATAATTTTTATCTGGATTATCTTCAATTGTTAGTTCATTTTCTATTTCTTTAAATAATTCATTGTTTATTTTTTCTAAGTTTGCTTTATAAGATAAATCATCTATTATATCTTTTAGGTTTGAAATTGAGTATCCTGTAAGTCCGGTTATAAATAATATGTGCGTTAGTTTAACAATTAAATCTATTAGATTAAAATTTTTAATTAAGTTATTTGAAGTCACTATAATACCTAAGGAAAGTATTCCAATTAAAAGTGAGTTTAAAACTATATCATTTGAGATTTTATTTATTTCTTGATGGTTTTTGTTTATTTTTATTATTGTATATTCTTTTTTCATATTGTTCTCCATAAAAAAAGGAAATAAATTCCTTCTTTATAATGTTTTTGCCTTTGCTTCTGTTTCTAGTCTTTCTAGGTTATATTCTTCAATAGCATTAGTGTTATAGTAGTTTACTCCTGTTGCAAGATCAGTTATGTTTATGGCTTGTTCATACATTAAATCTATTGTCATTTGCATTTCTCTAATGCGAACGTCTCCATAGATTTCTCTTTGCTCAATCATTTTATCTAAGTCACCTTTAGCAAGATTTGCTTCTGCTATGATAGTTTCTACTTCTTCTTTTACACTCCAGAAGTATTTATTTTCAGGATGTACTCTTTCTGGTGGAATATTAAAGGCATTTTTTAAAAATCTTACCTTAGCTCCCCAGATGAATTCATAGTATTCATCAGGAAATAATTGTGTCTCTTGAATTGGGACATCAATTTTCAAGGTCATTCCTTCTCTAATATTGTTTACATCGGTTAGATTGTTTAAAATAGCAGTCTCTTGTACTTTGTCTTTTACTTTTTCATCAACTGTAAACTTTGATACTATCTTCCATAGAGTATCACCTTTTTTAACTTTATAATGCAGTCTTACATCAAAGTTTTCATGATTAGCAACACTATATTCAATTTGCTGTCCATTTGTTTTAGGCATAGCATCATAACCTGCTATCGCACTTATAGCAAGACTAGCTACAATTACTACTGCTCCTATTTTTGATGTAAGAATCGAGTTTTTAGATCCTTTCTTTTTGGCTTTTCTTAAGTTACTGGTATATACTCTAGCTTTTCCATTAATAGGTTCTTCTTCATATTTACCATTGACTGAAAATTCTTCAATTTCTTTCATAATCTTTTCTCCTAAATTTATTATATATTATTTACTTCTATTTTACGAGGTTTTTTTATTATTTTGACATTTTCTTTGCAGATGTAATTTATCTTTCCTTTATAGATAGTATTTGGTTTTAATGTTTCTTCTATTTTTACATTTATATAATTTGATGTATGTCCACTTGAATAATTATCATTTGTGTTTTCAATTAATACTTCTACTTCTTTATTTAAAAACTTTTTATAATAATCATGTTCTAGTTTTAAAGAAAGATCTATTAGAGTTTTTACTCTTTCTTTCTTTTCTTTATCACTTACGATATTTTTCATTTTAGCAGCAGCTGTTTTACTTCTAAGTGAATAGGGAAATACATGAATTTTACTAAAGTTTATTTCTTTGATAGTATTGATTGTTTCTTTAAAGTTTTCTTCTGTTTCGGTTGGAAAACCAACAATAACATCTGTTGTTATATTTATGTCTGGTCTAACTTTTCTTATTTTATTTATTATTTCTTTATATTCTTCTATATTGTATTTTCTAAACATATCTTTTAAAGTTTTATCGCATCCACTTTGAAGTGGTATATGTAAGTGATCACATATTTTATTATTTGTTTTTAATTCATTTAGAAATTCATCATCTATTTCAGTTATTTCAATACTACTTATTCTTATTCTTAAAAGATCTTTTAACTTAGATATTTCTTTAATTAAAGTTACTATATTATAATCAGTACCTCTTCCGTAAGATCCAGTATGAATACCTGTTAAAACTACTTCTTTAAAGCCTCTTTCTACTAAAGATTTAATTTCTTTTATAGCAACATCTAAATCCTTATTTCTTAGTTTTCCTCTTACATAAGGAATTATACAGTAAGAACAATAATTATTACATCCATCTTGGATTTTAACAAAAGCTCTTGTCTTTCCTTCAAAGTTATTAATTTCCATATCTTCAAAGTCTGATTCTAGTAAATTATAAAACTTTGAATATTTATTATTATCTTTTAAATAATTATCTACTAAATCAGGAATTTTAGTTTTATCTTTATTACCAATTAATATATCAATACCAAGGTCAAATAATTCTTCTTTGTGATGCTCTGATGAGCATCCACAGACAACAATAATACTTTCTTTATTTTTTCTTTTAGCTTGCCTAATTATTTTTCTACTTTTTGAATCACTTTGGTTAGTAACACTGCAGGTATTAATAACTACTACATCAGGAGATTCATCTATTGATGCTATAAGATCTCCTCTTTTTATAAATAAATCTTTAATTACTTCACTTTCATAGTGATTTACTTTACAACCAAGTGTTAATACACATATTTTCATCTTTATCTCCTCTAAAAAAGCCATTACTGGCTTAAATTTTTTTGTAATTCTTTTAATGCTTCTAAAAATGCTTCTTCTTTTTCATAGTCCATCAGCTGTACTTTAAGTTTAGGTTCTTCTAATGAAGGTGAATCACCACTTAAATTTATTTTCTTTACCTTAAGCTCGGGCATTTCATATTCAAATTCATCATCATAATTAAGACCAGATGAGCCTTTATTTTTAATTAATTCTTCATAACTAATAATCGCACTATTTTCTTGTTCTTCTTCATAGCTTGTTAAATTAATTGTTTTTGGCTTATATTCTTTTTCAATTCTTTCTATCGTGCTTTCTATATCAAAACCATCTTCATTTATGATATTTTCACCCTCCTTGTATTCTATCTCACTTAATTTTATTAAATACAGTACATATATAAATAATACAATAAGTAAGAATGTTCCGATGAAGAAAAAATAATCTCCCATACTTAATGTATAAATAAATTCAAACATACTTTTTATAACTTCTTTCATTTCTATACCACCAAAATTTCTTTCTATTATACTAAAGAACAAATAAAGACGCAAGAACGCCAAATAAATTGTTCACTCCATGTAGTAATATTATTATATATATATTTTTATGTTTTACATAAAAGTATGAAAATAAGAGCCCGATAGTAACATAATTAATACCATCAATAAGAGCCTTAGTAAGTCCGACTGTAGTCGGAAATACATGAAGAAGACCAAATATTAAACCACTAATTATTATAAATAAATGATTATTTTTAATTACTTTTCTTACTCCTAGTCTAAAGATTACTTCTTCTAAGAAAGGTGCTATTATTACTGCTGCTATAAATATGTATAAGGGATTTACCTTTAATATATCATTTATTATTTCTTGATTTTCACTTATTACTAAACTTATATTTAAAATCTCAGATAAGATTACAATTATAACCGCCGTTATAAATTTAACCGCAAGTAAAACAGAAAATAATTTAAAGGTAAGTTTTATATATTCTTTTTTCTTTTTCTTAAATTTAATTAATTCTTTCTTTAAATCTTTTTTATAAAGTAAATATGCAACTAAAGAAATAATAAATGAAAGACTTATTTCTATTATTCCATTTACTTTTATTATTTTATTTAATAAAAGAAGTATATTTTTACTATTTAAAAATAAAAATAATATAACTGAAAATTTTAATAAATTAATATCTCTATCTTTCATAATATCCTATCTAAAAGAGGTCCTGCGAGTAAATTATATAATATATATGTCATAACACTAAATGATATGTTTTTGTTGTTCTTTTGATAAATATAAGCAAGTGAAACATATAAAGTGAAAAATGGAAAGGTATTAAAAACAATAAATAGAAATGACCCATCAATATTAAGAAAGTGAAAGGCACTTCCGATCAGTCCACTAGCAAGTAAGATAGTTTTCTTACCACTAAATAAATCATTTGAACCAAGAACAATAATTACTGTTTTAATTATTGGTATTAATATTATATTTTTAATAACAAAAATAACTAAATTAAGATTTACATTTATATTAAAGATATTAATATGTTTTATATCTTCATAACTTACTTTAAAAGATGAGGCTAGTACCGAAGAAAGATGTTCACTCGCACTTACTATAAAAGCTACTCCGATAAAGAAAACAATTGTAAGAAGTATATTTGAAAACATTCTTCTTTTAAATCTTTTAAGATCATAATTAATCTTTTCTTTATAAAAGAAATAGATAATAACAGCAAGCACAATATACATTATTAAAAGTAAAATATCTTTAGTAAGTACTGTTAACTCACTTACATTAATGCCAATAATATTTAAAAACTTAAAATAATATTTTTCAGCATATAAAAGAGAAATAATTGCAAATAGTATTTTACCAATATTTATTATAATTTTTCCCATAAAGACTCCTACAAATATAATATCTAATTTACATTATTCTTACAATTAAAAAATGTAAAGTAATCATAACTTTACGATTCTACTTTACACTATATACTACTTATTATTTTCTTCAAGCTTCTTAATAGTATCAGCATTTATTTTTTCTATTGCTTCTAATTGTTGCATTGCATATTTATTCAGTAGTTTAAGTCTCTCACTCTGTAATTCTCCTTGTTCAATTAAAATCGCATTATAACTTTCCATATTCGCTAAAACTAATAATTGGTTTATATTGGCGTAATCTCTTGCATTTCCTTTTTTGTCAGGATTTTTACATCGCCATTCTTTAGCAGTTTCTCCAAATAATGCAACATTCAAAACATCAGCCTCACTAGCATAAGTCTTAGAGGTTTGCATAGGAGTTAGTTCGGAGGGAATTAAATGGGTTTTAATTGAATCTGTATGAATTTTATAATTTAACTTAGAAATTTCTCGATTGAGGTTCCAATTTAAAGAAAATTTACTACTTTCATTACTTTTTAATCTTTTATAATCCTTTATTATATAAAGTTTAAATTCCGCTGATATCCATGAAGCAAATTCAAATGCAATATCAGAATGAGCAAAAGTTCCACCATATCTTCCTGACTTCGTAACGATACAAATTGCATTAACTGAACTTATCCATTTTTTAGGAGACATAGTGAAAGCGTTTAATCACGCACTTTTTCTAAACCCGTCGAATTCGACGGGTTTAAAGTTTGAGTTATGCAAACTTTCCCATAAACCTAAAAATTCTATTGTATCTCGATTACGTAACCAATTTCTTATAACATCATTAGGCTCATCACTTTTATACCTTGCTATGTCCGTTAATGATATATATTCATTTTTAATATCTTCTGTGTAAATACTTATTTCTAGCCTTGGGCATGAATTGTACCTTTTATAGATTGCTTTAACATATAACACCTTCCTATTTCTAATATAACATTAGTACTTGGTATATACATTATAGCGAACAAATATTCTTTTTGCAATCTAAAATTAATATAAACTGTTTTTTATATTATCAAGTCACTTCTTTTTATTAAATAGACTTTATTTGATTTATAAAATGCATAGAAAATATCTTCAGTACTTAATGATTGTTTTTTTAAATATAGTTTTAACCAAAGTGTTGATTTCTTTAAATTTTTTAAGGTTTCTTTTTGAATGATACCATCCACTATTATAGGTAGTGGATAATCTCCTTTTGTTTTAAGAATATTATATTTAAAGATTGAGAGTTTTCCATTGTTTTCTAAAAAAGCATATTCTACATCATTAATGTTTTTTATTCCTTCTTGTCTTAGGGCAAATAATAAATCATCAATTGAGTATCTTTGTTTAATCATTTCTTTATAATTAATACTTCCTCTGTTTATTATAAGGGCTGCTTTTCCACTTATAAGGGTTCGAAAAGGTCTTGATTTAAGAGATATATGAGCAAAAGTTATTTCAATTATAACAAGGACAATAATTGGTATTATTGTCATAAAGATCGAATCATCAATGTTTTCAATACTTATAGCACAAAGTTCAGCTATAAGTATTGATACGATTAAATCAATAATTCCTAGTTGTCCTACTTCTCTTTTACCCATAATCCGGTAGCAAAGTGTTACAAAAAAGTAAAAGAACACTGTTCTATATACAGCCCATAAAATATCCATTTTAAACACCCATTATATTATGGGTGTTTTTTTATTGTTTTAATCATAAATCATAATTTATAGTTTTATTATTTATATTACTTAGTACTTTACTTATAAATTCTTCTTTAGATATAGTTACTTCTTCTTTAGTTTG
>DUUS01000153.1 GCA_012841465.1 Mollicutes bacterium | reverse complement strand
CAACTCTTTTAATAATCTTTCTGTTTTTTATTATAAAGAAAATTATTATTATAAATGATATAAAACTAAATAGTGCTAAACTAGTAATTATTACGGTATAGTCACTAAGCTTCTTGTTTATTTCACTAACCTCTTCACCATTATACCTTTGAATGGTATTTTCTTCTGAATCATACATATATAGATGTTCTTCTCCTGTTTCAATATTCATTCCATATATTAATGAATATTTAGATTTCGAATTAAATTTATATGCT
Organism: Mollicutes bacterium; assembly: GCA_012841465.1. Lineage (GTDB taxonomy): Bacteria > Bacillota_I > Bacilli_A > RF39 > UBA660 > DUUS01. The sequence goes on along the minus strand of DUUS01000153.1, from coordinate 2,744 downwards.
GTAATTTCAGTATCATTAATAGTAATTTTTGTTTTATTATATCCAGATGGTATATGTATGCTCTTTCCTGGTTCTTTAATATATAGTGCTAGTTTATTGAAATCTAGCTCATTATACAGCTCATAAGTATTATCCTTTTCATCATATATATATAACCCAATCTTACCTTCACTATCTTTTAAGCCTACTAAGGTAAACTTCGTAAATTCACTATAAAAAGAAGGAACTTCTTCATCATTTATTGTTGATGTTCTTTCTATATAAGTTAAAGGCATAGTTAATTCTTCTTGTTTTCTAACAACAGTATATTTTTTACCATCTATTGTAACTTCAATCGGTTCTAATTCCTTTACTCTGGCATTGATTACATATGTTCTAACGTTACCATTTTGAGCGGTAACTTTAACTTCGATTTTGTTCATTCCTTCACTAACAGATCTTTCACCAGTACCGGTTACACTAGCTGTAGAATCCTCTTTGGCTGCATTTACTTTTATTTTATTTACATCATTTTCCACTTCTAAATTATAAGTTAATACATCTTTTTTAAAAGTTGGACTAATGGAATAACCATCAACTGATAATGATGATAAAAAGTTATTAGTACTGTAGTTAACTACTGGCCTGTTAATAATTGATATATTTCTGCTTCCAAGACTTAGTTGCATTTCTTTTTCATCCCAACCATATAAAGATACACCACTAAGCGATAATCTAGTACTACCAGTTTTAAGAGCGCTAAAAGTATATGTATAACTAGCCCTTTTTGTATTACTATTCGCCGCATAATCAACTATGTGCGGGTTGTGCTGAGTTGAGGTAAGTCTTAACATTGATGAGTCGTAATTTAAACTAAATTCCCAACCTCCTATTGAAGCACCAGACGAAACAGTTACAGTAGCAGTAATGCTTTCGCCAACAATAACACTTGATTTAGAAGTTGTAACTGATATAGAGCCACTAGCTGCATAAACATTGTCATATTTAAATAAGGTAAATATTAATAATATTGTAATAAAAATGTGTTTTTGTATTCTTTTAATCATAAATCCTCCATTTATACAAATTCAATTTCGTTTAATAAATATTTTTGAACTAACAACAAGTCTAACACGTTAACTTCACCATCACCATTAACATCAGCAGCTTCTTTTTGTTCATTAGTTAACCTTGTGCCTAAAAGATGTTTTTGTACTCTCAATAAGTCAACGACTGTTATTTTACCATCACTATTCGTATCCCCACGAATAATAACTGTATATGTTTTGGTATCCCCACCAGTTTCAATTATCACTTTATCTCCTGTTGAAAAGGTGTCATTATTTTTAATATTACCTTTGGCATCTTTGATAGTCGTATTTGCTAGTGGATAAACTTTTTTAATGTTATTATCAATAGTAGATGTTTTAGTACCTTCTTGTATTCCACTGATGTAGTGCTTGTCATATTTCACACCAATATTATCAATGATTTCATCAGCAGTTATAGGAAGTTCATCAGCTCTTATAATTTTTATATTAAATTTGCGAGTAGCCCCGTTTTCAGCTTTAACAGTAACAACATGATTTGTCACTTCTTTATCAATCTTAATATTACCTAAACCAGTAATATGAGTTTTACTGTTGATTGGTTCTGCGCTAAGAGATACGTTTTTTGTTAACGTTGAGACATGAATAGTATAATCCGATTTTGTGTTGTCGAAATTAGGTAATGTCTTATCGTTAACTTTGAAATTTTTAATATAATTATTTGGATTCCCAGTATGTGGTAAAGATGTTTTATTCGGCATGTTATTAAATACTGGGATTGTAAATAAGAAAGGTTCATTTTCCAAATCTAATGATACATAAGTTTCAGAAGTTGATAAAGCTTCCGAATAAGGCGCTCTTACATTAGTCATATATTGATGAGTATGTAAATTATATCCTGACTTTGGATTCACATTGAATTTTTGTAAGTAAGGAGTGTGTTGTCCCTTATTAATATAACCATCAACTAAAAAGTAGGCCCCTCCCATTATCGATTTCTCAGGGGTTGTCCATGGACGTCCATAACTTGTTAAGTTACCTTCTGCTCCCCCATTAGCGTAAACTAATCCTTTATAAACAGGATTAGCAGACGTGGTAGCACCAATGTTAAAGAAGTTATATAATCCTGAATAAGTTTTCCCACCGTATGTAAATCTTTCACCAGTAGTTGCTGGCGAACCATTTAAACCTACTTCTTGGCGAACTCTAGCTGCTAAATGAATCGGACTAACGTTATATGTATTAGCAGCCTTCATAAAAATATCAGTATACTGTTTTAAATAGTTACTTTTTAAAATTCTTTCAACAACTGTTTTAGTTTGGAAATTTGAATGATATGTCAAATCTTCAAACATAAAGATAGTAGATTCATCTAAGAAGTTACGAGGGTCCAAGTAATACGCAACTACTTCCTCGTTTGCTGCATACCAATTACTACCTTCTTTAACTATAAACTTATCAGTTAAATAATTGTATGAACCACCTAAGGTTGAACGATAACCTTCCGGTCCTTGAATAAAACTTTTCCCGACAACACTTTGTGCTGTAACAGCTGAAGAAAAGCTAACGTTAGTATTTAATGGTTGAAAATTCCATGTAGGATACTTTTTATTTAATGCTTTTAAATATGAATGATAACTCGTAGGAAAAGCTTTTAACTGTGTTTCAAATGAGGTGTTGATGTTTTCATTAGCAATTTTTGTGACTTTTACATAT
>DUUS01000027.1 GCA_012841465.1 Mollicutes bacterium | reverse complement strand
AATTGTCTTTTAGCATAGTTTCTGCTATTTTGTTTTATTTTTTCTATTGCTTCTTCTAAAGAGATAGTATTATTTAAATATAATATTAGTTCTTTATATCCAATTGTAGATTTTAATTGTTTTGAATCAGGATATTTATTATAAAGTTCTTTTACTTCTTCTAGTAATCCTTCTTTAAGCATTTCATCAGTTCTTTTATTAATGTTTTCATATAGAATTTCTCTATTTTCATATAGTCCAATTATTATTGAATCATAGATAGCTTTTGGTTTTTCTTTTATAATTGGTTCTTTATTTATAATATGTCTTTTGTATAGTCTTTCTATTCTTTGTTTATTATTAATATGAATATCTATACCTAAGTTAGTAAGTTCTTTATGCATCGTTTGAATATCTTTGTTTATAATTGTATTTTCTTCTTCTTTTAATTTATAATCATATAAAAGAGCATTTATATAAAGACCACTTCCACCTACTATGATTATATTTTTATTTTGTTTAAGAAGGTTTTCTATTATTTCTCTTCCTTCTTTTTGATACTGATAAATTGTATAATCTTCATTTAAGTTTTTTATATTTATTAAATGATGAGTTATGTTTTCAAAGTCTTTTATTTTAGCAGTTCCGATATTCATTTCTTTATATATTTGAGTACTGTCGGCATTTATTATTTCAGCATTATATTTCTTAGCAAGTTCTAAACTTAAAGTTGTTTTGCCTGTTCCAGTTGGTCCTAGTATTGTTATTATCATGAGCTGCCCGTCCTTTTAAACATTTTTTCAAGTTCATATAAAGTAAAGGTTATTATAGTAGGTCTTCCATGAGGACAGTTATAGGGATTATCACATTTAAATAAATCCTTTATTATGTTTTCCATTTCACTAATAGTAATACTAGTATTACCTTTAACACTTTTTTTACAAGCTGCCTCAGCAGCAATACTATGATTAAATTTAACATAATCAAATTCTTTTGGAAGACTAATTACTATATCAATAATGCCTCTAATAGTTTCATCTTCATAGCCTTCTAAAAGCCAGATTGGATGTGATTTAATTACTATTGTGTTGATTCCAAATTCTTCTAAATTAAATCCCATATCAATTAAGATATCTTTTTTTTCATTAAAGATTAAATAATCACTTGGCGAAAGTTCAATTGTTAGAGGTACTAACATATCAATTATATTTTTTTCATTATTGTTTAAATTATTTAATATCTTTTCATAATTGATTCTCTCATGAGCTGCATGATGATCTATTAGATACATTCCTTCTTCATTTTGAGCTACTATATAGGTTCCAAAGACAAGACCAATGGGATAAAGTTCTAATTGTTTTACTTCATTATTTTTATCTTCAGTGAAGTTAAATTCTTCTTGAACTTCGTTTACTTCAGTGTTATTTATTATTTCAGGGTATTCTTTTTTTATTTCTTTTTTCTTATAAGTATCTTTAGTCTTTACTTCTACTTTAGGAATTAAATTTTCTTTATAAAGAGTATTTCTTATATTTTCAAAGATTAAATCTTCAAGTTCATTTATTTTACTAAATTTAATGTCTTGTTTAGTAGGATGAATATTAACATCAATGAGTGTTGGATCTGTTTCTATTTTTAAAACAACAATTGGAAACTTATTATCTGGTTTATAAGTAAAATAAGCATCATTGATAATTTTATTTAAATCATAATTTTTAACTACTCGGTCATTTACAATTGTTGTTAAGTAGTTTCTAGATGATCTAAGTACTGAAGGTGAACCTACATAACCATAAATACTATAGTCATTATTTTCTCCCTTTACTTCCATCATATTTTTACTTACTTCAATTCCATAAAGTTCATGAATTGTTTTTAGTAAATTATTTGATCCACTTGTTTTAATAATTACTTTATCATTATTTATTAAAGTAAATGAAATATTTTCTTTAGCAAGTGATAACTTTTCAACATAATTAGTTACATTAGCAAGCTCACTATTATCACTTTTTAAATACTTTAGTCTAGCAGGTGTATTATAAAAAAGGTCTCTTACTTCAATCATAGTACCTTTTCTTGCTGGTGCTTTTGTCTCTTCAATAAACTTACCACCATTTACAACAATTTTAGTTCCCTCTTCTCCAGTACTAGTTATAAGGGTTACTTTAGATACACTTGCGATTGATGGAATGGCTTCTCCTCTAAAGCCAAGTGATGAGATAAAGAACAAATCATCATCAGTTTTTATTTTACTTGTTGCGTGTCTTAAAAATGCATTTTTAGCATCTATCTTATTCATACCACTTCCATCATCAAGTATTTTAATTGATTTAGTTCCTGAGTCTTCTAATTTTATTTCAATTGTTTTAGCTCCAGCATCAATACTGTTTTCAACTAGTTCTTTAACTACATTTCCGACTCTTTCAACTACTTCTCCAGCAGCTATTTTATTTGCTAAGTCTTCACTTAATATATTTATTTTATTCATTTTAAAACACTCTTTCTTAGTTCAATTAAGTCTTTTGATATATTAGAGATACTTATATTACTTTTATTTTTAAAACAGATAAAACCAAGACCTTTTATTACAAGATCAGTATCTTTTTCAATTTCAATTGATTCATTAAAGTTTTCTTCTTTAAAATGTTTTTTTACATTTACGACAGTAGGAAGATATAAATTTATATTTGTATCTTCATGAAACTTTAAAAATAGATTATCTATTTTTAAAATTTCGCTTTTTTTCATTTGGAAGATTTTTTCATTAATCTTTTTTTCATATAAATAATTAAGAGAGTTGATTACAAAACCTGGTGTATCTATTAAAGTTAAATAATCATCAATTTTAACTCTAATAAATTCTCTAGTTGTATTAGGTACTTTACTTGTAGTTATAGTATTTTTATTTATATTATAATTTTTTATTATTTTATTTATTAAAGTACTTTTACCACTGTTTGATAAACCAAGTATATATACTGTTTTAAAGTTCTTATCATAAAGATAATTAAATAGTGAATCAAGACCAATGTTTTTATTCGAACTTACTACTTTAACATCATCTTTAATTTCATAATATTCTTTGATAAAATTAATTAAATTATTTTGTTTTATAGTAAAGGGAAGAGCATCTATTTTAGATATAACCAGTACTTTAGGGCATTTTATTTGTTTAAATAGATTTATTACTTCATTGTTTATGTTTAAAAAATCAATTAAAAAAACAGCTGACTCTTTAGCATTATTAACAGCACTTATAATGGTTTTATTTTCTTTAGGAACATCTTCTATAGTAGTTTTACCATAGTGCATAAGCTGAAAACATCTTTTGCAGTAAGAACTATTCTCTATTTTATTTAATGGAATATATCCTTCTTTACCTTCTTTTTCACTTTGCAGTTTAACTCCACAACCGTAGCATATTTTAATCATAGTATTCTCCTTTTTTAAGTAAATCTTTTTTTTCTAAATGATTATAAATAGTATTTTCAATAAACCTATTTATTTTAGTTAAAGCATAATCAAGGATGCCAATTGGATTTACTAAAATACTAGTAAAACCCATTTTATTAGCACCTAAAATATCAGTTAGTAATTGATCGCCAATAACTGCTATTTCACTATCTTTAAATGAATATATATTCATTATTTTTTTATATTTTCTCTTAAGTGGCTTAAGAGAAAGATAAGATGAATCAAGCCCTAAAATATCTTTAAATGGCTCAACTCTTTTTTTAGTAGCATTAGACATTATAATTAGTTTAAAACCCATTTCATCAAGTTCAGCCATTAAATCCTTAACTCTTTTACTAGGACTTTTAACATTAACAGGAGCAATTGTATTATCAAGATCAAAGATAATACATTTGATTCCATTGTTTTTTAATTTTTTATAATTTATATCATGAATGCTTTTTTGATAAATATCAGGAACAAATATACTTAACATAGAATCACCTTCTAAGTTAAGTATATCAAATGTTTATATGATTATAAATAAAAAACTGGAAGTTTCTTTATCTCTCTAAGTTTTTTTATACCTTGTTCAATTTCTGTAGTTCCAAGTTTAGTTTGAACAAGACCAAATTTTCCATTATGAAGGTGGATTACATGGTCACACTCAAGACCGCTTCGATCACGGTAGTGTTTTACATATCCACCAATCCTTTGCAGTTCTTATTTTTCCAGAGCACCTTACTCCTTTAATATAAACGCCGCCGATAATTTCAATTTTTTCTTCTATTAAATCATCAACAATACTTCTAACATATGGTTTCATGTACTAATCCTAATAATAAGATAAGTTAAATCGAGTATAAAATCAAGTTATATTAAAACTATCGGAGTGTTTTGTTAACTTTCATCGGAGTGTTTTGTTAATATATTATTTTTTAAAGAGTCAGAGATAAAAAAATTATTTTAGGGAAATTTACACTTTTCCTTTTTACTTATTTTTACTTCGGGTTTTGGGAACTTTTGTCTTTGAGTATTCTATCTAATTTGTTATAGTTTATTGTTACTACTCTCGCATATAATTTATTGGTGATGTAAATGTTATTTTATTTAGTTTCTATTTTAAAGAGTCTAGCATTCTTTACTGGTGCTTATTCAATTAATGTATTTCCAGAACCTCTTCCTAGAGATGAAGAAGAAAAATGTATTGAAAATATGCTTAAAGGTGATAAGGAGTCTAGAAATAAACTTATTGAACATAACCTTAGGTTAGTTGCTCACATTGTTAAAAAATATGAAAGCAGAGATTATGATACTGATGATTTAATTAGTATAGGTACGATTGGTTTAGTTAAAGGAATTGATTCTTATAAACAAAGTCGAAATACTAGAATTACTACTTATACAGCAAGATGTATTGAAAATGAAATTTTAATGCATTATCGAAGTAATAAAAAACATACTAATAATATTAGTTTAAATGATTCTATTGGAACTGATAAAGATGGTAATGATATTAGTTTAATTGAAGTTTTAAAAAGTGATAATATAGATATTATCGAAGAATTAAATCAAAAACATAATGTAGAGCTATTATATAAATATATTGAAATACTCTCTCCCAGAGAAAAAGAAATAGTTATTAAAAGATATGGTCTTTACAATAATAAACAATTAACTCAAAAAAAGATTGCTAAGGAGTTAGGTATTTCTAGAAGTTATGTATCAAGAATTGAAAAAAGAGCTATTACTAAAATATTAAGAGAATTTATCAGAAATAAAAAAACTCTATAGTTTCTCATAATAAACTGAACAAATCTTCGCCATTTAACTGATAAACTAATCCTAGGTGAGAAAATGAGAAATCTACAAAATCCCGATGAAATATATGAATTTATATCTAAGAGAATTAAATTCTTTAGAAAATATCGAAAACTGACTCAAGAACAACTTGCAGAACTTACACTTTACTCTAGAGGATTAATTGGTAATATAGAAAGTCCAAGAACTAAACAAGGATTTAGTCTTGCAGTTTTGTATACTTTTGCGCAAGCTTTAGATATACCTCTTGAATTATTTGTAAAAGAAGATATTTCAGAAGAATTAAGAAAAATGGGAATAAATGAAAAAGACTTTATGTAAGTCTTTTTCAAATGTCTAAATGATCTATATCATCAACAAATTCAAGTTGAGCTTCTATAATTGCTCTTAATCTTCTTTTAAATACATTTATATTTCTTTTTAATTGAATAACTTCTCCTTGAGTTTTTTCAGCTTGCATAAGAGCATCATTTACTATTCTAGAAGCATTCTTCTTAGCATCATCTATTACAGTTTTACTTTCATCACGAGCCATTCTTCTAATTTGACTAGAAGCTTCTTCAGCTACCAAAATAGCACGATTAAAAGTTTGTTCTAAATTTTTATAATGTTCTAAATTTTTCTTAAGTTCATTTATTTCTTTATCTTTAGCTCTTAAATCATTAATCATTGATTCAACTTCTTTGATAACATCATCAACAAACTTATTTACTTCTTCTTTTCTATAGCCAGTAATACCTGTGCTAAATTTTTTCATACTCTCACCTCAAAGAGATTAAATTAAAAATCTATTTCGTCTTCAATTTTTGTTTTATTTTTATTATCTTCTGCATCTGACATCTTACCTTGTACACTTACATTCTTAGGTGTACAAAGATAAATTCCAGTTCCCAGTTTTTGTAAATCTCCACCTATAGCATAAAGGGTTCCGGTTAAAAAGTCAATAATTCGTTTAGCTTGATCAGATGTAACTCTTTTAAGATTTACGACGACACTATTTCTTTTCTTTAAATGATCAGCAATGGTTTGACTTTCTGAATAAGCACGAGGCTCAATTAATATCATTTTATTTCCATTTAAATCATCTTCATTATTATCTGATTTTAAATAAAACTCTTCTTCAGCTCCATCAACATCAATTTCATCGTCACTACCAAACATATTTTTAAAACTAAATGCCATTTAAATCCTCCTTATCATACCTAATTATAGTTTATCAAAAGCTTTAGGTTTAATCAATAGTTTGAAGTTTAAAAGATGGTTTAAGTGATAAAAAAACCATTTTATTAAATAAAACGGTCTAGATAATATCTTTTCTTACTTTCTTTAATACCTTAGGCATTGTTAATTCTCTTGAAAGTGATCTTGGATCTTTATAATAAATAATATCTACCTGATTCTCATTTGGTTTTAAATCATTAAAGGGTATATTTCCGATTAAAGTTATTTTAGAAGAGTTTTCTAAAAATACTTTTACTTCTTCTTCTTTAAATCGAGGACTTATTATTAATAACTTTTCTTTAATTATACTTATTATTTCTTCCATTAATTCATTGTTATTTAAACTGAGTAAATATCCATCAATATCAGTAATGATAATATTTTCATTTTCCTCTAAAAAAGTTATATAAGCATTACTTCCATCTTTATTATAAGTAATGAATCTTTTGTTTCTAATGTTGTTTATAATTTCTTTTTGTTTTCTCACAGAAAGGTTTACATCACCTTTTTTAATAAAGATATTATCATTACTATCAATATCATAATTAATATTAACCTCTTCACCGTTATGTATATAATTAAAATTTAAATCATTCTTTGGTTTAAGTGTTTCTAGAGCAATTTCTGCAAACATTCGATTCACATAATTATCATCCATATTTAATTTCATAGCTGTGGATGTTGTTGGATTCATATTATAAACTAATTCTTCAATATCATTAAATTTAGTTATAGTTCCAGTTATAGTTAAGTAATCTATAAGATAATCCGTATTAGATAACATATCGATACATAAAACAGAAGCATAACCCAGATTAACGCCTGGTATGTATAGGAGACTCAATTCAAATGAAGTTTCTCCGACATCATCATTTTCTTTAATATCTGATATTTTATATCCATTATCAGCAAGTATCTTAACAACTTTTCTCATTGTTGTTATTACTATAAAAGCAGTTAAAGGATAACTTAATAACATTAATGATATAATATCCATTTAAATCAATCTCCCTTGATATTTTAAAGTATTTTCAAGTAAATCTTCTTCTTTTATATAGTTTACATGTGGCTCATAATAATCTATTTTAAAATCTTCTTTATTTAAAGTAGTAAAATAAACTTCTTTTCCATCTTGATTCTTAAACATAATTTCTAAATTATCAGGATGTTTATTTATATTTAATATTGGAATATATATTTTTAATAATCTTTTTATTTCAGATAACTTTTGTTCAAAATCTAATTCATTAATATATCCATCTATATATAATACTACTATGCGGTCTTCTTCCTCTAAATAAGTTATAGAAGTCTCTTTATCTTCTTCAGTATGAGATATAAATCTTCTTTTAACTCTTTCAGTTAAATCTTCTATAACGACATTTGTTATCTTTTTTTTAGAGTTTTTTCTTTTACTTATTCTAAGAGCAGTGTGATAAGTCGGATTCTTATCATATTCTTTTAATTCTTCAGGCGTAAATGGCATAATACAATTATTTTCTTTTAAAAAATAAATTACTAAATCAAGGTTTTTAGTCTGTTTTAAACTTGCATAATTATTCATAACCAAGCTTGAAAATATAATGTTAGTAATTGGTAGTAATAAAGGATCAACTTTTCCTTTATCAGTATTACTGATTAAGTGGTAGATATCTGATAATTTATCTTTTTTTATTTTATAGCCTAAATCAGCTAAATCTACATATAAAGTCTCATCAAATCTCCACATCATATATCCACTAAAAAAGTATGATGTGGCATAAGCAGCTGATACTGAAATGATTAAATTTTTTAAATCCATAATAAACCTCCTGTGAATTTAGATATTTGTTAATTTCAATGTTTTTTCATCTTTAGTAATTAATTCTTCCTGACTTAAATAATTTATGTCTTCTTTAAAGTCGGATTTATTTAAAGTAGTAAAATGAACTTCTTCTTTGTCATTAAGTAACATTACATCCATATTATCAAATGGAAAATTTATATTTAACATCGGAATATATATTTTTAATAATCTTTTTATTTCATATAGTTTTTCTTCAAAAGATAATTCATTAATATATCCATCTATATCAATTATTACAATGCGGTCTTCTTCCTCGTAATAAGTGATTGATGTTTCTTTTTCATTTTCAAAGTGAGAGATAAATCTTCTTTTAACACTTTCAATTAGAGCATTGTCTATTTCTTCAATTTCTTTTTCGTTTACAACTGCTTTAGTTTTTGGTTTTTTTCTTTTACTTATTTTAAGTGCTGTGCGATATGTAGGATTTTTTTGAAATTCTCTTGTTTCTTCTGCATTCATGAGTTCTATACAGTCATAATCTTTTAAAAATGACATTACTATATCAAAGTCTTCAGCTCGTTTATATCTATAATATCTAAACATAACCATAACTGAAAAAACAAGGTTAGTAATAGGAAGTAATAAAGGATCAACTTTTCCTTTTTCCATATCAATTATCAAATGGTATATCTCTGATAATTTTTCTTTGTTTATTTTATAACCTAAACTAGCTAAATCAACATATAACATTGCATCAAATTTCCACATTATAGAGCCACTGACTACGTACGATGATGCTATAGGATCTGCTAATTGTAAAAATATTTTAGCTAAATTCATAAAAAAAACTCCTGTGAATTTAGATTATATTCTAGCACAGAAAGTTAAATAATACTACTATTCTCCAAAGAAATCATCAAAGTATTGATCTTCAGTCACATCTTCAGACTCTACTATTACACTATCATTGTCAACTTTAATAATAGGTTCAGTTGTTTCTGTTTCTTCTTTAGGTAGAGTTAAAAAGTCATCAAATTTTTCATATGTAGGCATTTCAAGTTTTTCATAACTAGGTTCTTTTTTAGTACTTTGATTTAATTTAGCTTCTTCCTCTTCAAGTTCTGCTATTTTAGCATCAATTCTTTTTACTAAATCTTGAAGATCAAACTGTGGAGATTTAAAACTTTGAAGTGGATCTTCTGCTGTTTCTTTTATAGTTTGAGCTATTTCTTCTTTTACCACAGGCTCTTTAATTTCAGGTTCTTTGGAAAGTTCAGTGATAGGTTTTTCAAGATTAGGCTGAATAACCTCTTCACTACTTCTTGGTTGATTAAAAGGATTAAAACCTTCCATAGGTTTAGATGGAGCATCTATTGTTAAAGGAGATTCTTCTTTGTTTTCTTCTTTTTGATATTTTTTATTCATATTTTCTAAGGATTCAAATAATTTGTTTCTTTTTTCGGTTTTAACAAATTCTTTAATATCAAATAATTCAATTGGTCTTACTCTTCGCTCAGGAAGTGCCCCACTAGCAAAGCTTTGTCCCCAGTCAATTTCATAACTTGGAGTTAGTTTTGTTCTAAAAGGATTTAATCTACTTCTTAATATTATTACTTCATTAAGCTGCATCTTTTGAAGATCACTTACTGAAATAAGAGGTGTTGAAGATGTTTTTTCTTTTTCTTTTGATTTTACTTCACCACATAACTTACTAATTTCTTCTAAAGCAGCAAGTTCGGTTGTTATTAGGTAAATTAAATTACCACAGTTACTTCTAATTGTATCGGCATCATCTTTACCATATACTTCATTTAATTGAGCAAAATTTTGAATAATAAAGGTAAATCTAATTCTTCTACTTCTAGCAGCAGTTACCATGGCAGTAACATCTTTAAGCGGCGGCATATTTGCAAACTCATCTAATACAAAGTTAGTACGGTACTCTAGTTTACCGCCACTTTCCTGGGCAACATCGATTAATATTTCATAGCATTGTTTAATAAATATTGTTGCCAGGGCATGATAAGTTGTTTTTTCATCATGAATAATCATAAAGACAGCAGTTTTTTTTCTACCTATTTCTCTTACATCAAAATCACTATAGGCAAGCATTTCTGATAATTGTTCTCTTGATGAGAAGATTCTAATTTTCTGTCTAAATACTGACAGTATTCCACCCTTTGTTTCAGCGGGTGCATTTATTGTATTGGAAGCAAAAACAAATGGACTTGATTGCTCACCTTTTAATAAAAAGTATTCTTTAATATAGTCACTAGTAGCAAACTTTTCTTCACCTACAGTTGACATATAACTAATTGAATTTAAATGAATTAATTCCTCAGGGGCATCTTCAAATAAACCAAGAGCTAGTCCTGAAAAATAATCGGCCGCACTGTTTTCCCAAAACGGATCTTTGCTTCCTGGATCGTGCAATATATTTCTTCCAACGTCATCTAAAAGTTCGATAGCTTTATCAGTATTACCTTCTTTATATAAGCGGTATGGAAGTGATAATGGATTCCAGGCATTTCCTTGGGCTGGATTTCTAAAATTAAGAACAATAATATTATAGCCCTTTTCTTTTAACATCTCACTGTGATTACGGTGTAGTTCACCCTTTGGATCAGTAAGAATCATACTTTCTCCAGCTTTAGCTAAGCTTTGAATTAAAGGATCAACTACAGCCGTAGTTTTACCACTAGCAGTAGCCCCAATTACTAGAGTGTGATTTTCACCATCATCTACCCACATTTCTTTACCGTTATTTATCAGTGATACTCCAGCTGCTGATGCATCTTTATCTAAAATTCTAACTCTTTCAACATCTTTTGCTTTTTTTATCTCACGATCTCTAGCCCAGCGACTATAACCTTTAACATCTTTTTCACCAAATTTAATTCCCATACCTTTACCATCACGTTTAAAAATATGTGATGATACACTTAAAAATATTGCGATTAGAACACTAAAAAACACTACCATGGTTGCAGCTAAATACGGTGATTTAAATGCTTCAAATGGTAATAATCCATGAAATGTTCCATCATTTAATAGCGAAGTAACATTTAATACTGCTACTGCACAAATATATAACAGAAACAAACAAAAGATTATAAATATTGTTAAATCTCTTCCTGTTACTCTAAAACTCATATTATCCCTCGCATATTTATTATATTATATTTTAGTAATTTAATCTACTATTCTAAATTTAATTTCGGCAATTTTCATTAAAATATGTAACTGTGTGAGCAATTAAAAATTTACTTTCAACTTCTTCTTTGTCATATCTAGCAAAATGTCCGCCTGAATCAGTAGCTTCGGCTACTTCAAGATGAGTTTTTTTATTTTCAATTACTATCCCAATGTGATCAGGAGTAAGTAGAAGTGAGCCTGGATAAGCATCATCAAAATCTAAGTAGTGTTTAAATAAAAGATAATCATCAAATGTTATTAATTTAGCATTAATACCAGCAGCCGTCATAGCCCAGTGGGTTAGTCCCGTTGAATCAAGTCCACTGTAATGGTACATTTCACCATGCGGAGACATTGATGGTTCAATCTTACTTCCCCAGTTTGGATCTACTAAGCCAGGTCCATGATATGCTCCAGTTGGATAATGAGGTATTTTTACTCCTTTTTGATGAAGTCCATTTATTAAACCTACTACGGCACCTGCTACTCCAGATGGTGAGCATTTTTCAGTAATATCAATTCTACTTTGAATATATTCCTCAAGCTTTCTTATTCCATCTTCACCAATTTTATCTAATAAAGATATTCCTTCTAAAGCTTCTAACTTTTCTTCTGGATATTTATCTATAAAACTATAGGGACTATTCTTTTTAATAAAATCTAAAGCTTCTTGATGTAAATTAAGAGAAACATTTTCATCTGGCACTGTAGCCGCACTAGCAATAAAATTAGCTGGAAAAGCATTTCTAAGACGATTATTAAATTCAGTAATATTATTTTGAGTAATTCCGAGTTCTTTTAATCTTTCCATCTCTTCTTCACTAAAAACTAGTGGCAAAATATAAAGATTAATATTCTCATTATTATTAATTATATTATTATAAACATTTATATAACTATCTATTTTATCTAAATCATTAATACCAAAAGATGCAACAACATTTCTGATATTTTCATTTTCTAAATAATTATTTAAAAGATCCAATCCAGTTTGAGAAAGCCAGTTATAATCATCACCTATTAAATAAGATATATTTTCATTATTTAAAATACTTTGAATTAAAGAAACACTATTGTCCCCTATATAAAGAAGAGAGTTTTCTACTTCTTCATTAGTTAAAGCTATTTGAGTAGTATCAGGAAGATCATCAGGCTCTCCATCAGTTAAATTAAGCATAAATAAAGGATTTAGTATTACAGCAATTATAATCACTATTAAAAAAACCGCACCAATAGAAGCATAAATATATATTTTAGTCATAGGACTTAATTTAAAAACATCTTTAAGTGGTGATTTATCACTATCAAGCAAAGTTCCAGAACTTTTAACATCTTTATCTTTAGAACCAAAATCTAAAAGATCATCTCCAGAAGTTGGAATTATTTCACTTGCGGAACCAAGTGTATCCATCCCCCCAGGAATACGCTCACTTAAATCAGTAGCAATTTCGGTTCCCCTATTAATAATGTTCTGGCCTACTTTAGTATTTTTTGCAATGTTAAATACTTTTTTACCAACACCAGGAGCAAGAACTTCTGAAGCTACTTCTGCTGATTTTTCAACTACTTGTTTATTTGATTCAAATTCTTCAGCTTTTTTTTCTAAATTTTCAAGTTCTTCAAGTTTATTTTCGTCCATAGCTCCTCCTTTATTTAAATTGTATATGTATCAAACATTACCTTATAATTATTTATACTATATTCTCTAAAAATATAGGTTACATTACTTGAATCAATTATATAAAATTGATTATATTCTCCAAATTTTGTTACATTTATTTTTTCAATATTAGCATTAAAGAAATTATTATCAACAAGGGTCGTAAAATACTCTTTAAATTCATCAATATTTTTAAATTTAATTTTTCTGTATTCTTCTTCAACTAAATCAAATGCTGCATCTGGGTCACTAAATATTAAATCAGTATACTCTGCCAAGTATTTTCTAGCAATTGTTTCTTCATCAATATTAATCGGTACAAGTTCATTTATTTCATAATTTTTTAAATAATCACTTACTCCAGCATTTCCCCCCGGGCTTTTTTCTCTAAAGATAAAATACATAAGTACTGATAATATTACTAAAACACCAACTATAATTAAAGATATTTTATTTTCTTTGATTACTTCCACTAGATTCCCTCCTTAAAGATATCACCATTATATGGAGTTACTGCAAATAAAGAGTTTTCTCTATCTAAGTCAATAATTAAATAATAATCTTTATAAAAGACATTATCATCGATTGTTTCTTTATCAATTTTGCCAAAAATATAATATCTTCTTAAATTAGAATTTAAATCTTCATAATACATTTTTTTTGCTTCAAAGTAATAAATTCCTTCCTCAAATGGTTTTAAATGTGTTAAAACATTATTTTTAGTAATATTATGATTACTAACATAACTTTCATTTAAAAGAAGCATTAAATTACTTACATCTTTTTTTTGAAGAGTTGCGATAAATTTATTACCAGCATTACTAATTGAAAAAAACTCTGTATGATCATCTACTAATAATATATTTTCTTTAGAACCTTTTTCATTTGTTTCTTTGGTTTTATCATTTAAATATAAACCAACAAAAACTAGAAGAAGAAAAGCTACAATTAATATTATATTAGTTTTGTTAAATTCTAGTTTCATAATATTCCTTTCTTAAGAGCAGCCTGCATTAACATAAGTAGTCATTTGATTAGTTAACCTATCACTTCTATTTTTACAAGTTCTTATAGTATCTGCAGGCTTTTCAAACTTAACACAAAATTCATTAGCAAGATTGTAAGCAGTCTCTTCGTTTGATAAAAGTGATTTATAGAGATTATAATATCCATTTTCAAGCTCGGATATTAAAAATGTAATTTGATTATCTATTTTCATATATTCACCTGGAAACGTCCGGATTAATGCGTCTTTTCTAGATCTATTCCACTGAAAGAGACCATAACTATCTCCTGAATCACCAACAGCAGTTGGGTTAAAACTACTTTCTGCATAAGCATTTACCATCAAGGCAATTATTCCGTTTTTAGAAAAATTACTTGTAGATAAAGTTTTACAAACAGTTTCCTTATTAGAATTTCCTTCAGCATAATTTACTACTGAATAAGTAGGTCGATAATCATTCTCTTTTATAAATTGGGTTGGATTAGCTGTAGCGTTTCTTGAATTACTACCTACCCTTACTTCGAAGTGAAGATGAGTACCTGTTGATTTTCCACTGTTTCCCATCTTACCAATGACCTGTCCTTGCTCAACAGCCTCCCCCTCTCTTACAGTAATTGTGTTTTCATGAAGGTGGGCATATAATGTAAAGTTTCCATCGCCATGAGATATAACAATATAGTTACCATAGCCACCACCACAATCTTTGTTGCCGCCTGAGGTGCAGTTATTAACAACGGTAATAACAATGCCTGATCTAACTGCAATTATATTTAAATCTCCAGGACCTCCTCCAGCTAAATCTATCCCTCGGTGTTTTGCGGTAACACCAAATATGGTTCTAGTAACATCATACTCACTAGTTATAGTATGTGGTGCTGGCTGCCCAGTGGCATAACTCTTGCCATCTGGTCCGGTAACAACTTCACTGCTACCTATTGGCCACCAATAAAGACTACTTCCAACTGGCATTAAATCATAATTTATTTTCTTATCTTCTCTTTCTGCTAAGATTTCTTTTATATAACCAATAATAGTTCTTCTTGTATCTAAAATATCTTCCTCGTATTCTTCATATTCAGCTTTAGTTAAATCACTCATTTTTTCTTTTTTAGTTGCCTGAAGTACATTTATATAATACTGACTTAAATGAGGTTTTAAATCAAAATAATAACTATTTTCAAGGAAGTTCCAGTAATTATCCACTGAATAAACCTTTTTATTATTAACAACATAATGCATCTCAGATCCAGGATAATCACTTATCATCGCCTTGCATTTTTGTTCATTTTGACTTTGAATTCCGAAAAAGTTTGCGATTTTAAAACGATATGATACATATTCCCAAAAACCAATATTGTTTCCATCAGGTTTTTCACCGCACATCTGTTTTCCATTAACATCAATTGGATATCCTTTTTCGCAATATGGGCGGTATGTTCCGGTTTCATTGTTATACTCAGATTGCATCGGACCATATACTGCAAAACAACCATAGCTGTAGCTAAACATATTTCTAATAAGTAAATCTAAAGTATCTGATTCATTACTAAAATAATCTTCTGATATTTCGGCATCAATATTATAGTTATCTAAATCTAAATTTTCATCATAATTATAAGCTTTATTATCTAGACCAAATACTTCATTATAATTCTTACCATCATCTGTAAATAAATCCGGATTTAAACCAAAATATACGGTCATAATAATTATATTATCATCAATATGGTATCCTTTTTCTTGGTACTTAGCTAGTATTTTATATAATCTTGTATAAAATTGTTTTTGTCTTGATAAAACCAGCTCAACACAATCATCAGGATCATCATCTACATTTGCACACTCACTTGACCAATAATATCTATTTTCTTTAGCAAAATCATCAAAGTCAAAATCTGCATAATCAAAGTATGCAGCATTTGAATTAATGTTAAATATAAAAAAGGTCATAATAAAGAGAAGCGCTTTAAACACTTTCTTTAGTAATGACTTTCCTTTAAAATTAAATATATTTATCATTAATTACCACCTAATTTTATAAACCTCCACCTGATCCAAATGAATCAAGTTCTTCTTGGGTTAAAACAACATTAATTCTCATTCTTCGGTTACCACAAACAAACAGTGCTTCACCTTGACTATAAGCTTTAATACTTTCTTTTTCATTCTCGTTTAAATCTATTAAAAGTGATAAATCATCAACCGCTTGTTTTCTTAATCCCATTACTAAGTAATAAGCCGCATTATCAAATATAGCTTTACCATGAACTAAAATATTAGGAGCAGCAAAATCTGTTGGTTGCTGAGTAATAATAATAGTTCCCGTATTATATTTTCTACTTCTTCTTTGAATTTGAGCTAAAAATTCAGCTCCAAGCTCATTTCGACTTGCTAGAAGAACATGGGCTTCATCTACAAACATAATTGAATTTGTAGTAGGATCTAAACATAATCCCCAAGCATATTTTAAAATATTAAAGAACAGAGCATTACGAATATTTTCATCACTATTCATCAGTTCTCTTATATTAAAGACAATAAAATCACTTTTAGTTTTAATTGTTGTATGACCATTAAAATAATATTTAAGTTCATTTACAAATGGTCTTACTTTAAGTTCAAGACGTTCTAAAACATCTTTTTCACGGGTAGCCTCTGGCATTGATAAAAGTTTTCCTTTAATAGTTGAATAAACATCATCAAAGGTTGGATAATCTTCACTTTTAAAACCAGTAAAATCAGTTTCAAAACCAATATGAAATCTCTTATAAGTATCTTGAACTACTTCACTAAACATAGCTAAGACATCTTCTTCAATAGAAGGTGAATAATACTTCATAAATGCTTTTAAAGATTGAAGAGTTCTGGTTAAAACGGTATAACCAAGGCCATCTTTTAACTCTTCATCATCAACATCAATCGTAACTTCAAGAGGGTTAACCATTCCAAATTTACCACCCTTACCAAGGTCAATAAAATCTCCACCTAGATTTTGGGTCATTTCTTCAAGTTCACCTTCAGGGTCAATTGCGATTATTTTACAGCCATTTCGGATATGAGTACGAAGCATTAATTTAGCTGCGGTACTTTTTCCTGAACCAGATGATCCAAGAATTATCATATTGGCATTATTTCGATTAAATTCTTTTTTTATTTGATATAAAAATTGATTAAACAGTACTACTCCACCAGAGAAGTCGATTCCCAGTAATGTTGAAAGCCCAGGATCTTTTATACTATCAAAGACAAAGGGATACATTGCCGCTATTGTTGGGCTAGGAATAGGTATACCTACTCTATTTTCAATATCTTGTTTTGGAAATATAGGGAGCATTGATTTTAATACTTTTTCTTGTTCAAACATCATTGGTATAGCTCTCATTCCCATTGCGTCTAAATAGTTTCTAATTTGCATTTTTCTATTTTCTAGTTCTTCTTTAGTATCAGTAGCAATCATAATATGCATTTGAAAATCAAAAATCTTTGATTGAGTAGCCGCAAGCATTTGAACAAACATTTCCAGCGATTCATAGTCTTGTCTAATTCTTTCTTGGAGTGTTCTTTCAGTTTCATTTTGATATCTTTGTTTTAGATCGGCAATTTCTTTATTTATCATTCTACTCATAGTAGAAAATGAAATTGGTATATGTTTAATAACTACTTTAATTCCAGGCATATTAGTAATGTTTGCTAAAAAACCTGGCTGAATAAATTTAGGATAACTTATAACCGTTAATATAGTTGCATATTTATCACTAATCATAAATTCATTTACTTTGAAATTTAATCCTTTTGGAGCTATTTCACTTTTTAATATTTTAGACATTACTCATCACCGTCCCAAAATCATTTTTAACTCCCCCATTTAAGAAATTTTGAAGTAAAAACTTTAAATCATCTTGACTAACTTGTCTTGAAACCAGTCCGGTTGAAGCAAGCTGACTAATTAAAGTCTGAACTCTCTTTTGAAGAACTTCAGTACTTTTATCTCTAAATAAAATATAGTACTCAGTATCAACAGCATTTACAACTCCACTGCCAAACAATTCTGCTTTTTCAATATCTTGAGCAACTAATTTTCTGGCAATTTGTGTTGGTGCTTCTTCAAACTGCAGGTGAAGCTGTGATAGATATAAATTAATATCTACTGGTCTATCAGCAACAATTAACCAAAATTCATAATTAATAATGTTATAAAAATTTCTTAAATTAAAAATTACATTATTTTGCGATTGTTCATCTAAAATAAAAATGTTTTTAGGCTCTATTTTTATTCCTGTAACTAAATAATTACCTTCTAATATAATCATTCCATTTTGAATTGATTTAATCGGAAGCCAATCTTCAGAAAATTTAGAACTAGTTTTTGCTTTTTTCGCCATCTTGAATGCACCATCCTTTCCAGTAATAGGTCTTTCTTGTCATAAAGTAATTATAAATATTACTTATAAATGTTCTTACATTATGATGATGTGGCACTGGCATAACCATAAAAGTTACTACAAAAGCAGGAGTTAAAACTGCCAAAACCCCTTTAACATCACCCACTCTTACAACTAACATTAATATTACGGTTAGTCCAACACCAATTGAAAATATAAGTAAATCCATCTGGGTGAAAAAACCTAAAATTAACATTGATTTCTTAGAGTTTGCCGGTATTAAATACTCGTTTTTTTTCACTATTTTCCTCCCTTTTTATTCTTTCTACTATCTACAGCATACTG
The DNA here is from genome assembly GCA_012841465.1 of Mollicutes bacterium. Lineage (GTDB taxonomy): Bacteria > Bacillota_I > Bacilli_A > RF39 > UBA660 > DUUS01. The sequence continues at coordinate 5,659 of DUUS01000027.1, read as the reverse complement.
AAGACTAGGTATCACACTTTCAACTATTAAATAATTATTATAATATTCTTCATTTTCCAAATTTCCTTTTATTGGAGCTTTCATCTCAAGACGTTTAACATATGAAAGATTTTTAATCAATAAATCATTAAGTCTTTTTTTGATTCTTATAAGAGAACTTTCAGGAACTTCATCAAGTAATTCTATTTTTCTTTGATCAAAATAACTTTTTATTTGCTCTTTACTTAATCCTTCAAATCTCTTAGGAACCTGTCCTATTAAAGCTTTAACCATTACTTGATTTAAAGATTCTTCTATAATCTTTAAATCATTTTCATCAACAAAGCCCCATAAGATTTCTGATAATTCTTTGTAATCTACGCAAAACTTTAGCATATTAAATTTATCGGGATACTCTAAGTAATCTTCTATTCTTCTTATTATACTCATTTGTTATCCTTCTTTCTTTGCTTTTCTTGGACAATAGTTTCTTGGATATTAATTTGGCCTTTCATTGCTCCAGCTAATTTATTTATACTTTTAACTTGTTCTAAAGTGGCTTCATTTTTACCAAGAGCATCAAACGCTTGATATATTTCATCTAAAGAAGTAAAGCCAGTTGCTTCTTTTGTTAAAAACTCCTGAGAAGCTTCTTTTCCTAAAGTATTTAACTTATCTGATAATATTTTAACAAGGTTTTTTCCACCTCTTTCGATTGTTTTGATATTGTGAGGTTTAGTATAATTATCAAGAAGAGCTTCAGTCTCAACGGCTTTAAAATAATCATTAATTTGTTTTCTTGTAAGTTGTAATTCCCCTTTATCATTATAAACATCAATTGTAGCATTATGGTTAATAGTACCGTCAGGATTCAAAGCTTTAATTCCTTCTATTTTGTCGAATTGACCCATATTATAATCTTGTAAAACTTTATCTCTTGCTTCTAATATTTGTTTAACATCGTTGTTAACAAAACGGTCAAGTAAATTATCTATAGCACTCTTTGCTTCTCTAGCAGCCTCTAATTTTTCTGTACTTATTTCTCCACCTAACCAGTCAAGTGTTCTTTCATACATTTTTGTAGTGGCCTCAGCTTTTAAACCTAAGCGACCTAGTGCTCTAGTAGCAGCTTGATATCTATTTCCTGCTGCATCTGTTAATATTTCATGTTTATCAATTTGAGCACCAAGCTCTAAAGCTCGCTCAGCTCTTACATCACGCTCTGTTCTTGCCTTGTCAGTTTCTGTTCGAGTAGTATCTATTGCACCACCTATATCACTCCAAGATGATATATCTTTAACATTTCTATAACCGCGTTTCGCAGCACCAGCCATACCTCCTATTCCTGATATAGTACCTTTAAATGCTCCGCTTAAGCCAGAATCACGATCTTTCCATTCGTTATAAAAGTTTGAAACTCCAGCTGCTCCCATACCTCCTGCAAAGGCAACTCCTCTTTGTGCATAAGTATTTTCTTCAAGACGTTTCTTAATATTAATATCAAGTTCAATATTAAATAGATCTTTAATTAACTCTGGTGCATCTTTTGCAAATTGAAGTATTCCTAGGATAACAAATACACTTGCTAGCATTTTAATAAACCAACCAGTATTTCCCTCTGGCCAAATATTAGCTATTACACTTGGCACAAGTTTAATTGCAAACATAGCAAAAAAGATTATTATGAGTTTCATAAAAATATCAAGATAAGTTGATGTTATTGATTTAAACCATTTGGTTTGGGTTAAAGTTTCATCTGAAGTAATATTTTGAGCAATTGGTATTGGTGCTATTAATTGTAAAAAACCAAGTTTAGCTACTCTGATTCCAATATCGATAGAAAACGCCACAATCATTCTAAGCGCTAATAATGCGGCCACAGTACTTAATATAGGATAATATTGTAGTTTGTTTATCCGAACATTTTGGAAAAAATGACCTGGATTTCGTTTATTTAAAGCCTCATCATAAGCACTGGTAAATTCCATACAAGTATTAGGAGCGTTTCCTCCTGCTGCTACACAGTCTAAATATGAATATGCTGTTCCATCATCATCTTCAGGATGTAAAAATGCTTGAGCAATAGAAAGTGCCATCAAAGTTCCATCTGCCGAAATTGTTTCATCAGATATTCTTCCAGATGAACTACCTAATATAACATTACCAATTACATTTGATTCAATTACATTAGTTTGTAATACTTGTGCCCATCTATAAATTGTAGGAAGTAAAATTATTATAATAAGCGATGTTATAAATTTAGTCACTATTTTTTTAGCACCATTTTCACCAGTTAGTTTATCTGGCTGAATTATTAACATTAATATTTCATAGGCAATATAAAAAAGCATTGCCACGCCTAAAATAGTAAAGATGCGATCAGTTACAGTTCTTAAAGTAGTTTCTGTAAACAAATTTGCTTTACTTATTAAAATAAATACCTCATATGCAAAAGATATAAATGAGTATACAATGCGGTCAACGAATGCTGCTATCTTATAAAGTGTATCTATTACCATTACTAATCACACCTCCTATTTTATACAAGTAGAATATTTGGAATCTACTATTTTTAAAAGATAATTTAGGATTATAGGCAGAAAGAATAAAACTGCTACCAAAGCTATTCTAGTTGTCATTCTACTTAATCCTTTAGTTAAAGCATCATCATCTTTACTAATTACAGCACCAAGCAACTCAGTTGTAGTAAGTAAAACCACAGCAAGTGGTGCTACAATTTGGATTATTCTCAAAATACCTTCTAGATCTTTTTTTAATGTTTCTCCAAGTAATCCTGTACAAACCTCATCTTGAATTTCATCATCTTCAGTTGTTGTACTTCCAGTATTGTTTTCATTTGGTATTTGTCCATTATTATCATTATTATTAGTATTATTATTTAAAGGTGTATCAGCCCCTTTTACAACTTCAACATCAATTCTGAATCTAGTACTGTTAAAAGTATGGACAATAGTAGATACTCCTGGTTTCAATCCCTTAACAGCAACACTAGTTGCCTCACAATGTTCTAAACTTGTAACCGAAGAATCGCTTATTGTTAACTCAGAACATGTAATTCTACCAGTATTTAAATCTCTAAAGTCTGAATAAAGCTCTGCTATAGTACCAACAGTAATAGTTCTTTTCATAGCATTAGGTCTTAGATTGTACTCATAATTCGTAACTTCTATATTATCACCAGTTGTTTTGCTTACCTTTAAAACTACATCAACACTATTAAATATATCTAAAGTCTCGATACTACATCCATTATCAGTATTAGTTACTTTAACATAGTTTTCATACTGAGAATCTATCTCACAAGTAAACTTAGATGCTTTTCTAAAAAGAAAACCACCAGTATTATAAAAATACTCTGTTCCTGGTTCTCCTCCACCACCAAATAATGTTTTTTGAGCTGAAACATTTATAACATTTAAAAAAATAACGGTCATAGCAATTAAAATAATAATTGGATAGAGTTTTCTATTATATTTCATCAAAACATTCTCTCCCACTGTCTAATACAATTTTACAATACTTCAGGCTTTAATGCAATCAAAAATATAACCAAACCAAGCTTTATGCCATAAAAAAAACCGAACTATTTAGATAAGTTTGGTTTTTAATGAATTACAATTTTAAATAGGTGTATGATTTGATCGATTATTAGTTCTTGAACCTGTGCCTTCAATAACACATGACCAAGGTTTCAAGATACAATTTTTACAATTTTCAAAACTTGTTTGTTCTCCTGCCACATCATAGTCGCCAATAGCTTCGAATAACATCATTACAAATGTTGGAACAAAGAAAATTACAACACCTGCAATTGCTCTGTATACTAATCTTGTTGTTTGCTTTTTAATTTCGTCTTCTTCACTAGCAACTACTGCTTTACCAAAGTCAAACATTCCTAAACCGACAATGATAAGCGGTATTGCAACTTTGAAAATTGTTAGAATCCAACCGACAAAAACCAGTATTCCAGCTGATTCAGTACAAAATGTTGACGGATCGAAATTCATCTTATTTACCTCCTTATTACATCTATATTTATATTATAACAAATATAAATAATTGTCAATTAAAACCAAACATTACTATTGTTGATTTACAATTATTTAGATTTGAAAATACCAGATTTAAAATTTCTTCCTTGCTCTTTAAATCCTAACTTATATAAGAAACGGTCAATACTTTGTAATTTTTCAACTCTATCATTAACATTTCCTATATTATAAAACACTTTTAATTTGGTTTCGTACTCAAAATCAGGAATATCAGAATCCTTAAGAGCACTTCTATTTAAAACAATCTTACCATTTTCAGTTTTTATCTTAACATTTGGATCTTTTTTAAGCATTTTATTTAAACTAACCAATCCTGGATCAATTAAATACAAAATATCATCACAATACCTACTTGCATCAAATCCATTTAAATCAATGATAATGATGTCTATATCAGAATATTCTTTAAATTTTAAATTTAAATCATCCACGGAAGTACATAGAGATAAATCAGAATCTCTAAAATAAATAAAATCTTGGCGGTTCATCTCAATTCCTTTAACAGAATAATACTGTTTAAGTTGCCTTATCATCATATATGCAAGCGTTGTAGCTCCTGCATGTTTAGTTAAGTTTTGAATGCCAATAACTATTTGGTTTTTATTTTTAGACACTCTTTTAATATCTTCTCTTTCTGGCTCATTATAATCACTTTTTAAATTAGTTTTCTTTTCTTCAGTGCTGCTTACAATGTGGTCTTCTTGTTTTATAGTATTAACTTCTTCATCAACATATCTTTCTCTAGTATACTCTTCTACATCTTCATACTTATTTGGATTGTTTAATAAAAAGTTAACTCCAGCAGCATTTTTAGTAAAATTATAATAACCGTTTTCAATTAGAATACGCAAAAAACTAGGACTATTAATTAATTCACTATTATTTAATATGATAATTGTATTATTTGGTTCGAAATTCTTTAAAAAAATTAAAACGGAATTAATATCATAGTAGTTTCTAATTGCGGTTATATCAATAATAACTTTTTCGTAGTAAAAATTAATCAATTCTTCATTAATTTCTGCTAAAGAAAACTGACCCTCAAATGTTTTTAATATATCCACAGTTAAAGCGTCTATAATTTTAAAATTTTGATTCTTAATAACTATATTCATATAACACTCATCTCTAATCTACTTTACAACAATCACAAGCTCTATAAATCGGCTTTGTTTCACCACTTACAGGAAAGACAAATATATTTCCTATAATGGGTAAATCAAACTTAAAGAACACTGTAACCTTATAATGACACTGATCCATTCCACTTGATGCACCTGATATATTTTTTTGAGTGCATTGAATACAATAACGATACTTTTGTCCCGTAGTTGATAAAACAGGAAGCATACCTGTAGCAGGAGGTTTACAACCAGCTGCCGCTCCATAACCCACGCTACCATAGTACTCTTCAATAGCATCTTCAACATATGAATTGTGTCCTTCATTTCTTTCAATAATTCCGACTATATCATTTTTCACTCTAAATGCTGAAGAATAATTAACCGAAATAGCCAGGAAACTACTAAACAAAACTATAAATACAATTACAATACTAAAAATCCAAGTTCCTCCAATGGCTTCTCTCATTTAATCATTCCTTTTTT
>DUUS01000152.1 GCA_012841465.1 Mollicutes bacterium | reverse complement strand
TATGTATCAGGAAAAAGAGATTGCTATGACAGTGCTATATATAATATAAAGTTTGAAAAAGAAAAAGATGAACTAAAAATATACTTTGAAGGATTATCTTTTTATAATCATATGGTAAGAAACTTAGTAGGTGCTTTAATATTAGTAGGAGAAAATAAAATAAAACCCATTCAACTAGAAGAAATGCTTCATAGTGGAGAGAATCTTTATTTTTACAATACAGTACCAGCATCAGGTTTATACTTAGTAGATATAGAGTATTAGAAAATTTTTATCAAAAGAAGATACTATTGAATTTTAGTTTAATTATAATCAGAAAAGAATTTTTTCTAATGGTGATGTAGTTGATATATTTAAAATTATATTACTATACTTTTAATTGGAGTTACTTTTAATATATTTATTTGTAAGCAAATTAAAGAATCAACCTGACAAGGTTAATTCTTCTAGCAAGCGCAATGCACCCTAAAAATTGTTGCAACAATAATCAGGTTTCATTTTACACCTTTATTAGACTGTCTATCCAATACCTATTCTTTATGCCTGCAAATATTATATGTGGCTTAATTGGCTTAACACTCATAACTAGATCTAAGCGTTCGTTTTTATTCTAGAAGTTGATATCCCCTCACAAGAAGTGCTGGTTTATCTGGCCTAAAAACAAACTCTTTGATTTTGCTTTAGTTATTTATATTAAGGGTGTACCACTAAAGGGAAAGCCCATTTTAATAATTTCTTGAATGGGCAATCACCTCTCTTTCGTCAGATTTCTTTTATAAAAGATATCTGATGCATTCATCATAACATTAGTTCGCACAATTAGCAAGGCTGAAAATAATTTTTCTTGTCTTTAAATTTTCATGATTTGTTACTTTAATATTTGTTTATTATTTTTTTGCTTCAAATATATTCTGTAATTATTTATTTTTTCTTATTACAGTTTTTTAGTGTATAATATAAATCAGGAAGTGGTCTAATGAATTTAGAAATAAATGGTCATAATGTATTATGGGTAATAACACTAACATTTTTAGTTAGTATGCTATTAACTCCATTTGTAAAAATATTAGCTAATCATATAGGTGCTGTTGATAAACCTGATAAAAGAAAGGTACATACTAAACCTACTCCAAGGCTTGGTGGTTTAGCTATATTTCTTTCATTTGTGTTTGGTTATATTTTCTTTTTGGAAAATAGTGTTCAAACAACAGCAATATTAATTGGTGGTCTTATTATTGTACTATTAGGTATCTTTGATGATATTAAGGAAATAAAAGCAAGATATAAATTTATTGTCCAAATACTAGCTGCAAGTGTAGTGGTATGTTATGGTGGTATTTATCTACCAGAATTAAGTGCCTTTGGTATTCATCTTGTTTTTGGTAATTTTGGTTATCCACTAGCAATATTATTTATAGTTGCGATTATTAATGCTATAAACTTAATAGATGGCTTAGATGGTCTTGCAGCAGGTATTTCATCTATTTATTTTTTAACAATATCTATCCTTGCGTTTATGTTAAAAAGACTTGGTGGTCTTGATTTAACATTATCTCTTATAATGCTTGGATCTACTTTAGGTTTCTTAGTTTATAATTTTAATCCTGCACTTATATTTATGGGAGATACTGGAAGTATGTTTTTAGGTTAT
>DUUS01000026.1 GCA_012841465.1 Mollicutes bacterium | reverse complement strand
TTCTATGTTTAAGCTCTTCTAGTTTCGATCTCTGCCATCTTTTCTAATACTTCTGAAGCATTATCTTGATTAATATCATTGTAACCAAGTTCTCTTAGTGCTTGAATCTTAACTGAGTTTAATTGTTGGGTTCTAGATAGTCTTTCCTCAGTTCTAGCTTCAATTTCTTCAACGAATCTTTTATGTGATTCAACAACCTTACTACGATCAATAATTTTTTTCTTACCAGCAGCACTGCTACTATATAAAGTAAATGCTGAATGAATGATTCCTTCAAACATAAACTGTTTTTCTTCATCAAATTTAAATTCAAGTGGTTTTGTAAATCCAGTTGATTTAGACATATATGCAAGTAAATAATTTATCTCTGGAACATTATCAAGTGACTGAAGTAAATGATAAATATAAAGTAGGGCATAGTAGTTTTCTTCTTTATCACTTTCAGTTAATTTATCTTTGATTAAAAAAGTTATGTCCCCTATTAGCTTTTGTTCTTCTTTTTCAAGACCTTTTAAATCAAGTACTTCATTTTCTTCAGCTATTTTTAAACCTTCATCTAATCTTTCAGTTACAGCTAGTAAATACTCGGTATTTATTTTAATATTATCAAGAGTATCATCATCACCATCATCAATATCAAGTAGTTTAAAAAGAGCAATTTTCTTTTCTTTAGGCCATTTACTTATTTCAGGAAGTTCTAAATAATTATAAACCATTTGTCTAGATACTCCTAAATATTTTGCTAAATTTACCTTTGATATTCCTAGTTCATGTAATAAATCATTAAGTTTTTCCATGTAATACACTCCTCTACTCTATTTACATCTTAATTGTATCTTAGTTAACACTTACTTGTCAAGTTTTATCGAATAAAATATAAAAAAATAGCCTTTAAGCTATTTTATAAGTAATCGATTCTTTTATTGTCACGATGTATTTCTTTTATAATACCTGAGCCAAGACATTCCTGACCTAAGTAAAACACACAAGCTTGACCAGGAGTTACGGCTTTAACAGTAGAAGGATATTTAACTAAGATTTCATTGTTTTCTAAGTATTCTAAGATAACTTCTACGTCAGTGCTACGGTATCTAAATTTAGCAGTGCAAAAGGTTGGTTTTTTTGAAGATATAAAATTAACGTTTTCTAAAATGCAGGCATCACTGTAAAGATATTCATTATTCTCACCAAAAGCAATATATAAAATATTTTCTTTAACATTTTTACCGACAACATAATGTTTATCTTTGTAGCCACTAATACCAATGTTTCTTCTTTGACCAATAGTATAGTTCATTAAACCTGTATGGGTTCCGACTTCCTTATTTGTTTTAACATCTATTATTTTACCAGGATTTGGTTTTAAATAATTAGAGATAAACTTTTGATAGTTACGCTCTCCGATAAAACAGATACCAGTAGAATCTTTTTTATTTGCAGTAACTAAGTTTAATTTTTCAGCTATTTCTCTTACCTCTTCTTTAGTAACTTCTCCAAGAGGGAAAAGGACATTTTTGAGTTGTTCTGGACTTACTTGAGCTAAAAAGTAGGTTTGATCTTTATTTAAGTCAAGAGCTCTACATAACCTGTTTCCATCTATTTTAGCATAGTGTCCAGTGGCAACATAGTCAGCTCCTAGTTTTTTTGCTTCTTCTATAAATAAATCAAATTTAATATATTTGTTGCACATTAAATCTGGATTAGGAGTTCTTCCTTTTTCAAGTTCATCAAGAAAGTATTTAAAGACATAATCCCAGTATTCTTTTATAAAATCTACTCTATGAAGAGGTATATTTAATTTATTACATACCAAAAGAGCATCATTATAGTCCTGTTCTTGAGGACAAATTATGTTATCATCTGAGATTCCAATTTGTTCGTTGTTTACAAGAGAATCCCAGTTTCTCATAAATAAACCAATGACTTCATAACCTTCTTTTTGAAGTAAGTAGGCTGCGACTGAAGAGTCAACTCCCCCACTCATCCCAATTACTACTTTTTTCATAAATACCTCACACTCCTTTCTCGATATAAGTTATATTTATTTCTCATCAAAGTTAACAGTATAAAAAGTTTTTGGACCACCAAAATGTTTGATGAGTTTTCCTTCTTTAACTAATGAAGTTATAACTCTTTGGATAGTATTAATACTAACATCTGGACATTCTTCTGATATACTTCTTTTAGTTATTTTTTCAATCTTTGATAAAATAATACTTCTTACTCTTTCTTCTTTTGTAATTCTAGTATCTGAAGTATTTCCAATTCTATCTTCTAACTCTCGGTATGCTTTGATAACTACTACTAAAAAATACTTTATAAAAGGAAGATAATCATTTTTATTTTCATACCATCCGTTATTAGAGTCTTGTAAACTTTCATAATATGTTTCTTTAGTTTGTTCTATTAATCTTTCAATACTTATATATTTACCAGTGTATCATAATTATTATGAATTATTTTTAACACTTCTTTATAACCTGTTATTTCTTGTTCATTCTTATTTTTAGGTTTAACATTATTTACAACTAGTTCTTTGAGTCTTTCATTAGTAGTAAAAATACCTTCTATTTTATTTGAAGATTCAATACTTTGGATTCTTGCTACTTCAATTAAAGTATCTAAAATATCTTTTTTAATATCATTGTAAATTTGTTCTTTGCCTTTATATTCTGATATAGTGTTTAGCATTGAAACGATATCAGTATTTAAATATAATTTCTCAATAGTATTGTAATCAAACTTTTTCATATCTCCAACACTTTTTTTAATCTGCACCAATTATACCTCTTTTTGGTGTAGATAGCAATATCTTTGGTGCAGATATTAATATTGATATATTGCATCATTTTATCTTCTAAAATTTTATTTCATCATTAACTAATTCAACAGGTGTAAAATTAATAACATCCACTGAAACATTAATATGTTTACTAGGATCAAACGATTCATGAAGTGGTTTATTATGAATATGTCCATAGATATTAATTAATCCTTCATCAACTTTAGTAGGTCTATGTGTTAATACAAATTTACCGATTCTTAGTTCTTTTTTATATACTTCAGAAAATCCTAATGATTTCCATCTGTCAATGCCTCGTCTTAAATCATGATTACCTAGAATAAGGATTTTATTTCCATTTAGTCTATCGATTATATTTTTAATTTGCTCATCGTTTCCAAGACCAACATCACCTAAATGGTAGATTGTATCATCTTTTGAAACTACAGAATTCCAGTTATAAATCATTGCTTCATTCATCTCATGCACATTATGAAATGGTCTATCGCAATATTTAATAATATTTGTATGATTAAAATGAGTATCTGATATTAACCATGTTTTTATTGTTTACCTCCTTAACTTAGTAAAATAATCTTTGTTTTTTATAAATAACATTGACTAATTATAGCAACTTATAGTAGAAAAAGAAAGTAAGCAAGGATTTTATTACCTAAGTAAAATAAAAAAATATCATAAAGAAGCATTATTATAAGACCAAAAATGTTTTTAATAAACATTAAAAATACATGTTCTTGGATTAAATTGTTTTTGGTCTTAAAAGAAATAATCATTTTTTTTGAATATCTAATTGTACCTATTATTAAATAAATAATTATTAAATAAAAGATCAGTTTATTTATTAAAGTAAAGATCCCAGCATAAAATAAACCAGGAACTTTTTTATAATGAAAGAAACTTGCAATCAAAAAGCCAGAACTTATACCTTCATAAAATAAATAAAATATCATTATAGGAAGACCTACTACCGAAAGAGATAACAGTATTATTATCGAAAAGATTATTAAGTGATAAATAAAATTATTTTGCCTAGCTTCTTTTAAAGTAATATCTAATAGATCAAGTTCATTTATAATACTTGTTTTTATTATTGAAGGTTGTTTTATATAAACTATTATACCTGTGATTATTCCAATAAATAAAAGCGAAATTAAAAATTTTAATAATGTTTTATTACTGCTTGTCCACTTTAATTTCATTAGTGCCTCCAATTAATTATATTTAGGCATTTGATATTTATGATAAATTAGGTATAATATATTCGAAAGGTGAAGTATTTATGAAACAAAAACCAAAGAAAAAAAAGAAACAAGATTTAGGACCCAAAATATTCGTTTGGATCTTAATATTAGCAATGGTATTTAGTACAGTCGGATTATGGCTTGCTTATTTACTAGGATAAAATAACCCACTATTAATAGTGAGTTATTTTTTTGTTTTAAAAACATCTCTAAATTGTGAAAGTACTACATATATAGTTTTAAAAAATAATTTAAAATCAGTTTTAAATGATATTTCATCGACATAGATAAGGTCATTTCTTATCTTTTCATTATGAGTTATATATCTTCTTCCACTTGCTTGGGCATTTCCAAATACTCCAGGTCTAACTAAGTATCTTTTAGGATTATAAGAGTTCTCTGGTAGTTTATCATTAGTCATAAAAGGTCTTGGTCCAATAAATGACATATCTCCTTTAATTATATTTATAAGCTGTGGTAATTCATCTAAACCAGAGTGTCTTATTATTTTAGATATTTTAGTTACTCTTTTTTCTTTTGGTAAATTTCTGTTATCTTTCATTGTTTTAAATTTATACATTATATATGGTTTTTTATATTGTCCGATTCTTTCTTGTTTAAAGATTGTCTTTCCTTTTAAATCTATTTTTAAAATTAAGTATACTATTATCATTATAGGGAAGACTAATATTAATATAATTATTCCCAAAATTATATCAAGTAGTCGTTTTACATATTTATACATATTACTTAGTTAACTTTTTTAAAAAAAGTTCATCCTTTTTATGTTTTAGTATGGTGATAATTTTATATTTAGGAATATTATCGATAATAGCTTTTTTCTTTTTTAGTAAGAAATCATAGTAATCTTTATTAGCATACATTAAAAATGGTCCATAAATAAGTTCTTTTCTGGTGTATTTTCTTTTACCTTTTTCAAAAACTATATTTATATAATAGTGACCCTTTTCATATACAAGAGATTCATGAGATATATAAAAACCTTTAAGTGTAAGAACTCTTCTTAGCATAAAGTGATCATTATTTGCTTGAATTATTAATTTTTTTAAATCTTTAGTTTTAGGATGATTTAATATCTTTAAAATATTACTTGCTCCAAGACCTGATATTATTACAGTATCAATATGTTCATCAGCAACTTCTAAACCATTACCAAGTCTGGCATCAACTTTATCCTGGACTTTATGTTTTTTAATATTTTTAAGACCACTTTTTAAAGCCTTTTCATTAATATCACTTACGATGATACTATCTAAGATTTTACTTTTAACAAGATAGATACCTAAGAGTGCATGATCGCATCCTATATCAAGAACATTATCGGTTTCTTTGATTAAACCAGCAATTGATTTTAACCTTTTACTAAGCATTCTAGTCCACCATAAAATCCTTTAATTTTTTAGCTCTTGAAGGGTGTCTTAGTTTTCTTAAGGCTTTTGCTTCAATTTGTCTAATTCTTTCTCTAGTAACATTAAATCTTTTACCAACTTCTTCTAAAGTATAACTAGTTCCATCAATAAGACCAAATCTTAATTCTAAAACTTGTTGTTCTCTAGGTTGAAGAGTAGAAAGTACTCCTTGGATTTCTTCTTTTAATATTTGATTAGTTGCAAATTCTTCAGGAGTTTTAGTACGGTCATCTGGTACAAAATCACCTAAACTAGAATCTTCTTCTTCACCTATTGGAGTCTCTAAGCTTACTGGGTCTTGGCTAATTTTCATTACTTCTCTAACCTTTTCAACAGTTATATCCATTTTTTCAGCAATTTGTTCTTCAGTAGGCTCGCGGTCAAGTTCAAGAGTTAATTGTCTTTGAATTCTTGCCATTTTATTAATTGTTTCGACCATATGAACAGGTACTCTAATAGTTCTTGCTTGATCTGCTAGAGCTCTTGTTATAGCTTGTCTAATCCACCATGTAGCATAGGTACTAAATTTGTAGCCCTTACCATAGTCAAACTTCTCAACAGCCTTCATTAAGCCAATATTTCCTTCTTGAATCAAATCTAGAAATAAAAGACCCCTTCCAACATATCTTTTAGCAATTGATACAACTAAACGAAGGTTACATTCTGCTAAGATGTTTTTAGCTTCTTCATCACCCTCTGCTACTCTAATTGATAAATCTAGCTCTTCATCTGGACTTAACAATGAAATTCTTCCGATTTCTTTTAAGTACATTCTTACTGGATCATTTATATTAATATTTTTAGTTAAATCTTCTTCATTAAGTATTTTAACTTCTTCATCTTTTACTTCTTTACCGCCCTTTTCACTTTCTTCTTCTGCTTCAGCGGTTACAACATTAATACCATTTTCAATAAAGAAGTTATATATATCATCTAAACTATCAGTATCAACATCTAATCCTTTTAATGCATTTGCTAGTTCTTCAAAGGTAATGAAACCTTTTTCTTTACCTTTTTTTAGTAGTGCTTCTTTTCTTTCATCTAATGTTTCTATTTCTTTTAGTACTGCCATTATAAATCACTCTCTCTTTTTATTTTTATTATTAAATCATTTATTTCTAATCTTTTATTAGCATCTGTTTCAAGTTTTAAACTGTTTTTGAGGTTATTAATTTGCTCACTTTTAATCCATTTATGAATCATGTTTAAATAATCATCAAACTCTTCATAAATAGGTTCAGTGTTTTCATTATCATTTATAATTCTAAGAACTATATCTAATGAATCACTTTCACTTATAAATGAAATAAAATCTGCAATATTAAATTCTTTATTTATTTTATAAAATGCGACTATATCACTGGCGATTTGATTATAAACTTTATCAGGTATATAACCTAAATCTTTTTCATACCGGGTAATATATTTAACATCTTGCATCATTATATAAATTACTGTTTCACTTAACTTTTTATTAGCACTTAACCTTACCTTCTTTTTAGGTTTTGGTTTAATTACTATAGGTTTTACATTTTTGGTAAGTTTACTTAAAATAAGCTCTTTATCAACTCCAAATTCTTCTACTAAGTTATTAATCGTAACATCTCTTAAAATTTCATCATCAGTTTTATTTAACTCATCAATTACAGTATTAATATAATTAGCAAGATCTTTACTTTGATTTAAATCTTTACTTTTTCTTAAATAATTTATTTTAAAATCAAAAAATGAAATTGTTTCTTTAAGAGCATCTTTAAACTTAACCTCACCCTTATTTACTATATAATCATCAGGATCTTTCTCACCACTTAATCTAACTACATGTACATCTAAATTAGCTTTAAGCATCTCCTCCCCTGCTGATAAAGTACTTTTTTCTCCAGCATCATCATTATCAAATAAAAGGATAATCTTAGCATTTAACTTCTTAAGTAAACTAGTATGTTCTTTAGTAAGAGCAGTACCCATAGTAGCAACAACGTTTTTAACACCAATAGAGTGCATTTTAATCGCATCTAGAAAGCCCTCTACTACATAGACTTCTTTTTTCTTATTTACCTCACTTTTAGCTTTATCATAGTTATAAAGAACATTTCCTTTTTTAAAGATAATACTTTCTTTACTATTTACATATTTATTTCCTTCTTCATTATTATAGATTCTTCCACTAAAGGCGATTACTTCCCCTCTTTCATTTGTTATTGGGAAAATTATCTTATTTTGAAATATATCATAGATGCTGTAGCCCTCGCCTGAGAGACCAATTGTTGTAAGGTCATTTATAGTATACCCTTTTTGGGTAAGTAATTTAGATAAATTATTATCACTGAAGGCAACTCCTATTTTAAAAGTATTTATTATCTCATCTGATAGATTTCGATTATTTAGGTATTTTCTAGCACTATTTCCATCTTTACTATTTAAATTATTAATATAATACTTACTAGCAATATCCAAAATCTCAAAGTACTTCTCATTTACTCTTTTAGTTTTAACATCTATATTTAAATTATAACCAATTTTATTAGCTACTGCTTTTACAGATTCGGGAAACGTGACATTTTCATAATCTTGAACGAATGAAAATACATTTCCTGAAGCCCCACATACAAAACAGGTATAAATCTGTTTTTCAGGAGAAACACTCATTGATGGATTATTATCATCATGAAATGGACATAGTCCAAAATAATTTTTCCCCTTAGGCTCTAAGTTAATATAAGAAGAAATTATATCAACTATATTTGCTTTACTTCTAATTTGGTTAATATCTTCATTTGGTATCATGAAAATTCACCCTCTGCATATAATATGTTACCGACTATATGCCTATTTCCTTTTTTTTATGCGAATTTTGTAAAAAAAAGCATTAAAAAAGGCTATTTAAGCCATTTTCTACTGTATTTATCTAATTTTTTATGAAATAAACTAACTATTAAGATTCCTATATATACAGATATATAAGGATCAAATAAATAAATAACAAAGGTTATAATCCCTACTAATATTCCATATATCAAAGTACCATACTTAGTATAACTACTAGTTATAATACTTGGAGCAATATAAATAAATGCAAATAAGATTCCATTTGTAAAGATACTTTCTAATATAAACTTTGAATTTTCTTTATATAAACCATATATTACTATTAAAGATATAAAGGTAATTATACTTCCATAACTAATATTTTTTTTATAAAACTTTTGAGTAGATAAAACAAGTAAACTAAATATTAGTAAAAATCCATGACTAGTAATTACTCCACCAGTACCTCTTCCAATAAAATAATCAAGTAAGGTTAAATCAAATGTTCTTGATATTTCATAGGGATTTAAATAAGTAAAGTTACTTGTAAACTTTAAAATTATAATTATTAATAAAATACTTAAAGCAGGTATATTAATTTTACTTTCTTTAAATAATTTAGATATTAAAAATATAATAAAAGTAACTATTATAAATACATATATATTTGCATTTATACTAATAGATGCTCCTACTAGTACTCCATATAACGGATGAAAAGATGAAAATGCTTTTTCTAAAAGATTTATCTTTTCTTTTTTAAAGGTTAAATATAATATATTTACAATAACACCAACAAAAAAACCTATTAGAATAAAGATAAGCGGTTTAAATAATCCATAAATATCAACTAAGTTTTCATTATATAATTTAATTCCATTTTTATAAAAACCAGCAATAATTAGAGGTATTAAAGTAACTAAAAAAGTTAAAGTAATTCTTTTAATTGAATGTTTACTTCTAATATAAATATTATTCATTTGACCACCTACTTTTAAAATTAATCTTAGCTGGGCATACATAACTGCAGATACCACACTTAATACACTTATCCATTTTATAACCGGTTCTTACATCAGCACCTACTGGACACAGTGTATGACACATACCGCAGTTAATACAATCTTTTTCAATAGATTTATCAATCGCTTGTATATAAATACTTCTTATATCTTTAGTTATTACCATATTTAAAGAATCAACTTCATAACCACTTAATAATCCATTAATTACTATTTTATAATCTTTATCTTTTATTTTAAAATTATTAATAAGTAAATCATCTAATGTAGTCCCTAATTTTACATTAACAACTTTTTGATCTTCAAGGCTATCACCTGCTACAGTTACTAGCTTTTCAGTAATAGGTCTTTTTCTTCTCAGGACATTATAAATAGCAAGAATGTCTTCTACAGTAAGATACATGATTTTATCTTTTTTTCTTTTTTTAATATTAATCGCATCTATAAGCTTACTTTTATATCCAAGAGGATATAAATCAGGAAGAAGTCTTAAATTAATATTAGGATAAGTTCCAATATGATTAATTAACTTTTGAGCATTTTCACTATCATTATTTTTAATAGCTAAAAAAGATGATTTACATTTAAAAATATCACTTATAGCATCAATTGTCTCTAAGATCTCACTTGTATATTTATATAAAATATACTTTCTTGTAGATTCATATATATCTAAATCAAAACCATTAACAACAATAATATTACCATCTAAATTACTTTCAAAAGCATTAAAATCTTTAATTAATTTATTAACCTCTTCTTTAGTATAATTATTAATTAATCTTTTAGCTGGAGTTATTTGCCCCCTGGTTTCTTTAAAATCATTTTCAATAACTATCGAAGGAATCTTTTCTTTATTTACAACCATATGAGTAGCACCAAGTACCTTACCAGATACTGGGCTATATATATATTTATCTTTATTAGTAAGTAAAATACTTTCTTTTAAAACTTTTTCATTTGTTTTTATATTCAGTTTAAATCCTTTTTGATATGGAATATATACAAAATCAGGATTCAAATAATTATAGACTATTTTTTCAACTTTAAGCTCATTTTTTTCATCAAGTTTAATTAAGTTTGCCATATATACCACCTACAACAATTGTACTAAATTTAATTCAATAAGTCTATGAAAGGATTT
>DUUS01000025.1 GCA_012841465.1 Mollicutes bacterium | reverse complement strand
TTCCTCTACTTTTTCTGTTTCTTTATATGAAAATTTCTTATACAAAATTGATGAAGCGTTCTTTAATTCGTCTTATCGCAAACAATTTTGTGAAGTAATTAATTTACCCAAAAGAACTCTTATTACATTCTATGGAGAAGTTACTTTTAAAAGAAGAAGATATTACGATAGAAATAAAAAGAAGGAATTTTGTTTTGTTGATGAAGTTCTTTCACTTCCTAGTTATATTAGTTTAGACCCTTTTGTATGTGCTAAAATTTGTGAAGTATCATCACATAGTTCATATGCTAAGACCGGTAAAATCGTCTCAGAAATGATTGGAAAAAGAATGAAATTTAATGATGATCCTAGCAGAGAGATTATCTCCAGAACTCTAGCCAGAAACGTTGTACTTAATTTTAAGATACCAGATATACCATATACACTAAAAGAAACACCTAAAATTCTTTATGTTATGCTTGATGAAAAATGGGTTCACTCTCAGTATAATGATGATGAAGATTATATGGTTAAAGTTGCTGTCGTTTTTGAAAATGCTGATTTAGTTTATAAATATAAAAAGAAAAAGGATTCTGAAAATAGAATCGAACTTTTGGGTAAACAAGTTCTAGCTTCAATTGATAATGACTTGCAACGGCAAGTTTTAGATTACATTTACTATTCATATGATACAGATCAAATAGATGAAATTGTTTTTATGGGTGATTGTGCATCTTGGGTTAAAACTTTTCACCGAGGATTTAAATTTCATCCTCATATGAAAATAACTGTTTCAATTGATGGATATCATCTATCACAAGCTATACAACATATCTGCACTTCAAAGTATAATCACTTTACCGATTCTTTCAATCAAGTGATTAAATCTAATGATAAACAAGGATTTAAAGATCTTTGTAATCAAATTCTTGAATATGAACCTACAAGATTAGATACGATAGTAAAAAAACAAGATTACATTTTGAATAATTGGAGATTTATACAAACATACTTTCATAAAGTATTTGTTAAATGTTCTATGGAAGCACACATTTCACATTGTTTTGCTGACCTTTTTACAGCAAGACCAAGAGCATATTCTGAAAAAGGTTTAAGACAATTGCTTAAACCAAGACTATTAAAAGTTAATAATATAGATATTCAGAAAGTATATTTTGAAGTTTCAAACAATGAATATGAAAATAAAAATATTTTAGACTTATCATCCCTTGATGGAAACAGCAACCCCAACTTACCAGAAGGAATAAGAAAAGTATTTAATTCCATTAATAATAATAAATTAATAAATATTTAAAAATGAGAAAAATGAGGAATAAGTGCGAGTTTTTCGCTTGGCTTACCGAAAATGGGGCATGAAAAAGAGCGCAATTGACGCACCCATTTTCGTATAAGGTAACAACTGCTCAGGTTGCTCTCCAGCAGAGCCTTATCCTTTTGTTACAATATTATCTTAACACAAAATTAATTTTATGAAGTATAAATATAATAGTTTAATTAATTGGTAAAAGAGAAAAATAATAATGAGAACTTCATTCTCTTTATTTAAGCATGAAAAAAATCAAGAATATATATTTTTTAAAAATTCTTGATTTTTTTGTTTGTGTTTTTAAATACACTTTTCTTAAAAAGTTTCGTTTTTCTAATTTTCATCAAGAATTGTACTTGAAATTAAAAGTAAAACCTAAAAAGTATTGACACTAACAATAGTAAGCTTGTTATTTTACAACAATGCTTACTATTTTTTTAGGAACAATTATAAATTTAATAATTTCTTTATCCTTTGTATACTTAATAATGTTTTCATGTTTTAAGACTTCTTCTTTGATTTCCTCATCACTTATATTATCAGTTATATTAACTGAAGCTCTTAGTTTTCCATTTACTTGAACTCCTATTTCAAATGTATTTTCAATAACTTTAGATGCATCATATGTTGGATAGTTCATATTATGAATACTAAAATCATTTCCTAGTCTACTCCAAAGCTCTTCAGTAATGTGAGGGGCAAAGGGAGCAAGAAGTAATAATAATTGTTCTAGATAATACTTAGGAATCTCTTCATATTTAGAAAGTGCATTAGTGTATTCCATAATTCTTGCTATTGACGTATTGAACTGAAATTCTTCTAAATCTTCAAGTACACTTTTAATTGTTTTATGAAGAACTTTTTCTAGCTTCTCTATTTCTTTATCTTGAGAATGTTTATCTATTAATCGCTCTACTCTTTTATAAAATCTATTAATTGAAGTTATTCCATCATCGGTCCAAGGACCGCCATCGATATAATTAAAACCAAACATTAAATAATTTCTTAAAATGTCCGAACCATATTTTTCAACAATTGGATCAGGAGTTACGGTGTTTCCCCTACTTTTACTCATCTTCTCACCATCAGGTCCTAAAATAATTCCTTGATGGACAAGTGATTTAAATGGTTCATCAAAGTTTAGATATCCCATGTCTCTAAGTGCTTTTGTAAAGAACCTTGCATATAGAAGATGCATGCAGGCATGCTCTATTCCACCTACGTATTTATCTACTGGCATTATTTTATTTATTCTTTCTTTATTAAATGGTTCATTGTTATTGTTTGCATCTAAGAATCTTAAGAAGTACCAAGATGAACATACAAATGTATCTAAAGTATCTACTTCTCTTTTAGCATCTTTATTACACAATGGACATTTACAGTTAACAAACTCATCACTTTTAGCAAGTGGGCTTTCTCCATCTGGAGTAAACTCTACATCATATGGAAGTACTACCGGAAGATCTTTTTCGGGAACAGGTACAATACCGCAAGTTTCGCAGTAAATAATTGGGATTGGACTTCCCCAGTATCTTTGTCTTGATACTAGCCAGTCTCTTAGACGGTAATTAGTTGTTTTTTCACCTAAATTATTATCTTTTAAATAATTATTCATTTTATTTATAGCATCAATATTATTTAGTCCATTTAAAAATTCTGAATTAATATGTTTGCCATCTTCCATAAAAGGAAGAGTATCACTTTCAATTACTGGAATAATATCAAGATTATATTTTTTAGCAAATTCATAGTCTCTCTCATCATGAGCAGGAACTGCCATAACTGCACCTGTTCCATAAGTACTTAGTACATAATCTGCTATATAAATTGGCACCTTTTTATTATTAACAGGATTTATAGCATAAGCTCCAGTAAACACTCCAGTTTTTTCTTTTAAAGTACTTGTTCTTTCAATTTCACTTTGAATGCTTGCTTCTTTTTGATATTTTTTTACCGCTTCTATATACTCAGGTTTAGTAATTTTTAGTGCTAGTTCATGTTCTGGTGATAAGACGCAGTAAGTTACTCCAAATAAAGTATCACTTCTAGTAGTAAATACTTTGAATGAATAATCATCAACTTTAAAGTTAACAAAAGCACCCTCGCTTTTACCGATCCAGTTTCTTTGAAGTACTTTAGTAGCATCTGGCCAGTCAAGTTTATCTAAACTAGTTAGTAATTCTTCAGCATAATCAGTTATTTTAAAGAACCACTGACTCATCTCTTTTCTTTCAATTGTTGTCTGGCAGCGGTCACACTCACCATTGATTACTTGTTCATTAGCAAGAACAGTATTACAACTACTGCACCAGTTAACAGGTGCTTCTTTTTTATAGGCTAAATTGTTTTCATAAAGTTTTAAAAACATCCACTGAGTCCATTTATAATACTCAGGACTTGAAGTGTTTATTTCATAATCCCAGTCATAGGTTGCACCTATATTTTTTAATTGTTTTTTCATGGTTTTTATATTTTGATTAGTAGAATCCTTTGGATGAATTCCAGTTTTTATCGCATAGTTTTCAGCAGGAAGTCCAAAGGCGTCAAACCCCATTGGATGAAAGACATTATAGCCCTGCATTCTTTTTAATCTTGCCCAGGTATCAGTTACTCCATAGTTCCACCAGTGTCCCATATGAAGGTTTGCTCCAGATGGGTATGAAAACATCTCTAGACAATATAATTTTTCTTTTTTATCATCAAATTCAAATTTATAGATGTTTTCTTCTTCCCATTTATTTCGCCATTTTTTTTCGATTTTTGTTATGTTTTCCATTTTTATTTTCTCTTCTTTCTATATATATTCCGATTAAATTATAAGTACTGTACATAAATGCATACATAAATGCAAGTGCGATTAATATTTGCCAGATGTATCCAAAATTAAAGGTTGTACTTACTGCAGCAGTAAGTGATATTATTATACTATTTAAGAGCACCAATATTAATCCTAATTTTTCTTTATTTACTTTTTTTAAGTTATTCCAAAAGAGAAATAATTCAATATCTTTTCTTACTCTTTCTTTTTTAATACTTATAAAATGATTAATAAGTAAAGTAAAGAAACTTATTATAAATACAATTAAATAAAACATTAAAAATTCCATAATTCCTCCTAAATAAAGAAAAAACGATTTTTCTAAAGGACGAAAAACCGTGGTACCACCTTAATTGGATTCTTTTGCCGATAAAGGAGCTATCCTAATACATCCAAAAGTAAGTTCATAAATTTATCTTTATTAGTTTTCACCAAGCACTAACTCTCTTTAAAAGATTTATTTATTACTACTCTTTCTTCATCTGCTTAAAAAGTATTTTATCAAAATTCGGCGATATATTCAAGTAATTTAATAAACATTCTTATATGCTTTCCAGTTAAGCCTCTTTTTTTAAGTTTACGAATCTGAATTCTTTTTTGTTTTATTTCAGAATCACTAAATAATACAGAAGCGATTTCTTCTTTTAAACTAGTTTTAATCTTTAAATCAGATATTATCGTATCTATATCATCATTTATAATGCGGTCTGCTT
This sequence comes from Mollicutes bacterium, assembly GCA_012841465.1. Lineage (GTDB taxonomy): Bacteria > Bacillota_I > Bacilli_A > RF39 > UBA660 > DUUS01. The sequence continues at coordinate 3,352 of DUUS01000025.1, read as the reverse complement.
CTATTTCAATATCGCTGCCTTTGCAGTTAATTGATACTTGTTTAACACTACTAACATCGTTTACTTCAACAACAAAGTCATTATCATCAACATATGAATTTGATTCTTTTTGTCTTTCATTTCCAACAAAAACAATTACTTCGTTAGGTTTTCTAGTGTTTCTAAATCTTACCTTATAAGATCTTACTTTAGGTACTATTCCACTTTTTCCTTCGGTTGGTCTTATTATTGCGGTAAAGTTATTAGTTTGATAACTATAATCAATATCACTTATTAAAAAGTAACCTTCTTCATGAAGTCTTGATATTCCATCATCTTCATAAAGTTTATAAGTATTACTCTTACCTGGAAATATGTGGATTTCTAATTTTTTAGGTGGCTTGGTATTATTAATATCTTCATCATCTAATATAGCCATAGGAACAATCGTACCTTTTTTAGCAAAGACTGGATAATCTTCATCTTTAAAAAACGTTACGTATCTTTTTCCACCAACAAACTTTTTACCAGTTTTAAAGTCATACCAAATTCCATTAGGTAGAAATATTCGATGAATAGTACGGTTCATTAAAGGTTCTTTTTTTCTAGTAATTGGAGCAACAAATAATTCAGAACCAAAGTAGTATTCATTTTTATAAAGCGGCTCATCATAAAGTTCTGGATAGCGATAATATACCGGCTGAATAATAGGAAGTCCAGTTTTATAATATTTATATGCTTCACTATATAAATAAGGAATAAGTCTGTGTCTTAATCTTAAATAATCACCTGCTACAGCATGAGTTTGGGCATCCCATAACCAAGGCTCTCTTTTATAATAATGACTCGCTGCTGAGCTTAGTCTTAAAATCGGACTAAAGCATCCAAGCTGGACAAATCTCATATAAAGCTCAGGATCTTCTACTCCATCTAAGTAACCACCAATGTCATGACTAAGCCAGTTTACCCCAATATTCGAGCTTGTTAAATTATATTCAGGTACTAAATCTAGATTATTCCAACTTACTTTAGTATACCCTGAATATGTAACTGGATAATTATGACTAGCAAGCATTCCATTTCTACTTAGAATCATTGATCTTTTTTCTTCCTGTTTTTTATAATCGGTAAAATGAAAATGATTAAGTGCTCTTAGGGTTATTAAATCATTTCGATTAAAATAATCAATCCAGTAAAAGTCTACTCCAAGGTCATTTAAAGGTTTTATAAATTCATCAAAATAAGCATTTACTACTGATTTATCAAAAACATTAAAAGGAAGTATTCCTTCTTCTGTAATACCTGCTTTTGTTTTAAAACGCTCATAAGCTAGTTCATCAGGATGAATCCCTGCCATTGGGTTTATATTTAAACCTATTCTTATATTATTTTTATGTAAATTTCTTATTAATTCTTTAGGATTATTAAATAAATTATAATTAAATGTAAAGCCACCTTCTATTTCTTCATATAAAATATGCCAGTACTTACTTAAAAGTATCACTGAAATAGGTATTTTATGTTTATTAAAATTCCATATAAGTTCCTCAAGACTTTCAGTATTATATGCAAAATCTTTATTCCACCATACACCTAAAGCATATCTTGGAATTAAAGCGGGACTTCCAGTTAATTTAAAATAATCTCTTAAACATAAACCAAAATCTCTTCGATATAAAAAGACATATATATCAATTCTTTTATCACTTCTTTTACCGAAAGAACCATCACGGTTAAATATCAAATTCTCACTGTCATCAAGAGATACAAAGCCATCAGTTGAATAAAGACCTCTTCCATACTGAGCATTTCCATCAGCATTATCTAAACTATAACCAGCAGCCCTAAAGTTCCTTGCCTCAGGATGACCATAATACCAAAATTTATCAGTATTATTTAAAGATATTTTTAAATATTGATCTGGAGTTACTTTTCCCCCTTCAAAGGGCATTTCTTTCTGATATTCAAGTTTAAAATATTTAGTCGAAACTACTAAATGAGTATTGTCTTCTTTTTTAGTAAATTTAGGCACATCAAAAGCTCTAAATTTAACTAATTCAGTCGGACGATCTTCAAAAGCACCAGTTTCACTATATTCTAGCCTTACAAGTACATCACTTAGTATAGTAATTCGATATTTCTCACCTCTAATTATTCCATTTAAGTGAGAGATAGCTCCTTCATATTCAGGAACACTAAAATGTGGTTTTAAACTTGACATACACATACCCTCTTTATCGTACTAAGTTTATCACAATTTAAATTAAGGAGCAAGGAAAACCTATTTGTGATTTTACTTGACATTTATCCCCTTTTTGTGTATTATAAAGCCAATTTCTTTGAAGGGGGAATTAATTATGAGAGATTATACTAATAATCATGAGGACAGAATGAATTTTGTTCGAAATTTTAAAATTCACAACGGTGAGATTATTGCTAAAATGGGAGACAAAACAAAAAGAAAGGCTCCTTATACAGAAGACAATGAAAAAAAGTTACTTAGAAGAATGAACAAACAAACAGAAAATATAAAACAAGTAGTAAATTATTTTAGAAATGGATTTATCGGTAGAGCAGTTTTAACTGGAGGTTTAGTTGCTACAACAGCGGCTTCTATGGTAACATTTCCTGAATTAACACCTACTATTAATGGTATTACATTACTATCAGGTGCAGCAACAATAATTATGACAAATAAAACAAGAAAGTTTTTCAATAATCTAAGGGATGCTGAGAGAACTGAGTTTTTTAAAGAAAACGAATCTTTAATTAACAAACATGTTAATACTACTCCTAATGTAATGGCTGGAGTTTCTCTATTAAGAAAATTTTACAATATTTTCAATAAGGAAGAAGAACTGGTTTTTAATATTAATACAATTGATATTAATAAGTGGAGTTTAAATGATTTAAAGCAAATTAGAGATAATATTTTAGTATATCAAAATCTTGGTCTATCAGAAGAAGGAATGAAAAAACCTAAGAAACAAGCTAAAGAACCTGAAGATATAAAGCAGCTTTAGTTATATAGTAGAAATAAGAAATAAATGAAAGATTATACAATACATCATAATTTTTTACACAAAGAAGAGTTCAATTGAAAATGACGAGTGGAGTTTAGATGATTTAAGAACTCTTAAACAAAACTTAGATATTATTCACTGGCTTTCACTAGATGCTGGCACACCAAATCCACATAAGAAATTCTCAAATAATAGATATTCAAACATTCGAGCTGAAAAAAAATCTTATGAAAGATATTTATCAAAATAGATTAAAAAATCTATTTTTTCATTTCTTTTATTTCTTTTTGTGATAACATTAATTTAGGAAGTGATTAGATGAATAATATAACTAAAGTAAAAGTAATTGA
>DUUS01000151.1 GCA_012841465.1 Mollicutes bacterium | reverse complement strand
GTATTAAAATAATACTAAAAAGATTAGGAACTAATTCTTTCCATGAATAAAAATTAATATAATCATGGTGAAATATTCTAAGTGATATATCCAGTATATAAAGGGATAAAAATAAGTATATATAGCCAATATTTATAATTATTTTGTTTTTAAGTGAGAATAAATAATTTTTTTTAGCTGTTTTTTTCATTAAATCCTTCTTTTCTGATAATCAAATTATAACATATAAAACATCTAAAGATGATATTTTCTTAATGTAAAGAGTTATTTTAACCAAAATTTTCATTAGGATTAAACTTGCTTAATAATCCATTATAAAGTATAATAATTATTAGAATAAATAGGAGGCACACATGAGTGAAGAAGCTACTAATACTCCCCTTAGTGATGTAGAGTTAACAAGTTTAAATACCAATTTAGTAACTTTTAATTATGAAGAGACTCCTATAACTGATATTGTTAATGGAATAATAGTTGATGCAATAAAAAAAGGTGCATCGGATATTCACTTTGATCCAACTGATGATAATCTTAAAATAAGAATTAGAATCGATGGAATTTTATTTGATTATAGTATAGTACCTAAGTATGTACAAAAAAATATGATAACAAGAATTAAAATAATAGCAGGTATGAACATTACTGAATCAAGAATTCCACAAGATGGTGCGATTAAAAGTAATCTTCAAGACCTATCTGTTGACCTAAGGGTTTCAAGTCTTCCGACTAACTTAGGTGAAAAAATAGTTATTCGTATTCTTGACTATAGTAAAAGTTTAACTGGAATTGAAGAACTAGGATTTAATAAAGCAAACTTAAAAAAAGTTAAAGATATGATTAAAGTACCAAATGGAATTATTTTAGTAACTGGAGCAACTGGTACTGGTAAAACTACAACAGTTTACTCAATACTACAAAGATTAAATACTGAAGATAGAAATATTATTACGGTAGAAGATCCAATTGAGATGAGTATGGAAGGTATTAATCAAGTACAAGTTATTAGTGATATTGGACTTACCTTTGCTAATGTTCTTAGAAGTATCTTAAGACAAGACCCTGACGTTATAATGATTGGTGAGATCAGAGATGATGAAACAGCTAGAATTGCCGTTAGAGCATCTATTACTGGTCACCTTGTTTTATCTACTATCCACACTAATAACTCACTTAACACAATTGAAAGACTTATTGATATGGAAGTTGAAAGATATTTACTAGGTTCTGCTATAACCGGAATTATTTCTCAAAAGCTTGCTAGAAGACTATGTCCTAAATGTAGAGGAGCAAGACCTACCAATGGCTATGAAAAAAATGTCTTTAAAAGAGCTTTAAAAATTGATGTAAATAATATATATGTTCCCGTTGGCTGCACAGAATGTCACGCTGGATACAAAGGTAGAATTGCTATTCATGAAGTTTTAAGAGTTAATCAAGAAATTCAAGATGCAATTTCTCAAAACAAAACCAAAGATGAATTAAGAAAATTAGTCTATGGCTCTGGAACAATTACTATGCTTCAAGATGGTCTTGCTAAAGTAGTTGAAGGTGAAACTACCTTTGAAGAAATATTAAAGTTAATAGATCTTGAAGATGATTTAGGAGCTGATTCTAATTTAGGACTAGAAACTACATTAGAAGATAGTGCGATGAATAAAGAAACTGGTTATGAATTACTGGATTAAAAAAAATAGAAATTAATTTTCTATTTTTTTATAATAACTTTTATAAATATCTTTTAATTCTTTTATCTCTTCATCAAGCATTGGAATGTATCCATCGCCTTCTACTCTTTTAGAATAAGATTCAAGAACACTTTCAATGCCAAGTACCGTGCCATCTTTTACAAATACAACTGTAGGAAAATATAATCTTTTAATATCACTATTATTAATTCCACCATACTCTGGCAGAAAATCTTTAAGTAAATTTATTAGTTTTAAATACTCTTTTGTGCCTTCTTTTTCAGTGACTATTTTTCCTTTTTTATCAAGTGATAAAGTATCACGGTCAAGTCTATTATTTAAATAATAGATTTTCTCAAGACCATACTCCATAGCTGAATCAACTAAAGGTAAAGCTATATTACGGCACCAAGGACACTCTGGAAATCCAAAGTAGATTACTCCAGATTTACTTTCTAGTATTTCAAATATTTCATCATAATTTGAATATTTAATTGGTGCATTAGATATCATATCAATTTCTAGATATTTTTTTCCATTATTAACATTTACCTCACCATTTAAGGCTTGGTATTCTTTTTGAAATTCAAGTGAATCATCAGTAACAGGATATAATACTTCTTCATTATTTTTATATAAGTAAAATATTAATCCTCCTATAATAAATACTATTATAATACTGATAAGGATTTTATATTTATTATTCATACACTCCTTATTTCATTTGAGTCATTACTTCTTCAGCAAAGTTTTCATCTCTTTTTTCTAAACCTTCGCCTACTTCATAGCGGATGAAACTTAGTACTTTTCCACCAGCGTTTTTAACAAACGTCTCAACATCTAAATCACTATCTTTAATAAAAGCTTGATTTAATAAACAAATATCTTTAAAGTATTTATTTATTCTTCCGATTACCATTTTTTCAGCAATTTCAGCTGGTTTTCCTTCATTAATAGCTTCTTCAGTTAAAACTTTCTTTTCTTTTTCAATTTCTTCAGCTGGTACATCATCTTTTGATAAATATAGAGGACGCATTGCTGCTGCTTGCATTGCTACATCTTTAGCAATTTCTTCAGTTGAATTTTCTAAAACAGTAAGAGCAGCTATAGAACCACCCATATGTAGGTAGTTTCCAAAAACTTCATCATCTTTTTTTGTTACTATTTCGAATCTTCTAAAAGATAATTTCTCACCAATTTTAGCAGTTTTAGCAACTATATATTCTTCAATAGTTCCTTCACCACAGTCAAGTTTTAAAGCTTCTTCCATAGTAGTAACACTTGATTTTAATAAAGTTTTTCCGATTACATCAAACATAACCGTAAATTCTTCATTTTTACTAACAAAATCAGTTTCACTATTAATTTCTAAAATTACTGCTTTATTACCATCTACAAATATATTAGCTATTCCCTCTGCAGCAATTCTTTCTGCTTTTTTACTTGCAGTAGCAATTCCTTTTTCTCTTAAAAAGTCAACTGCCGCTTCTATATTTCCATTTGTTTCTTCTAGAGCTTTTTTACAATCAAGTATTCCCGCTCCAGTAATTTTTCTTAGTTCACTTACTAATTTTGCATCTATCATATTATCTCTCCTTTATTTTAATAAATCTATAAGATCATCTTTTTTAAGTGCACTGTATCCTTTAATACCACGCTCTTTAGCAATTTCTTTTAATTCTACTAAAGTTTTAGATGAAAGATCTTCATCTTCTTTCTTAGGTTCTTCTTTAACCTCTTCTTTTACTTCTTTAGTTTCTTTTACTTCTTCCTTTGGTTCTTCTGTTTTAGTCTCTTCTTCTTTTTCATCAGATTCAACAACTACTTCAGTAACAGTTTTAACTACTGGTTCAAATTTAGCACCCTTAGGTTTATCTTCTTCAGTTAGATAATCATCCATCGGAAGTCCTTTAGCTTCACAAATTGCATTTGTTAAAACTCCTAGAAGTACTTTTACACTTCTAACAGCGTCATCATTTCCTGGTATTACAAAATCAACATCATCAGGATCACAGTTAGTATCAACGATTCCAAAGATCGGAATATTTAACTTTCTTGCTTCTCTAATGGCATTAAGTTCTTTTTTAGGATCAGTAATTATTAAAGCATTTGGTAACTTTTCCATATCACGAATACCACTTAGTACTCGGTTTAGTTTTTTATATTCTTTTTTAAGCCCGATTACCTCTTTTTTAGGTAACGCTTCAAAAAGACCATCTGCTTCCATTTTTTCAATTTCTTCTAGTCTTTTTACTCTTCTTCTGATGGTTCTGAAGTTTGTTAAAGTTCCTCCAAGCCATCTTTCAGTTACGTAATAAGACTCGCTTCTTTCTGCTTCTTCTTTTGATACTTCTCCTGCTTGTTTTTTAGTTCCGACAAACAAGAATGTACCTCCGTTTTCAGCAATATTTTTAATCTCTGCATATGCTTTTTCAATGCATTCTACAGTTTTTTCTAGATCAATGATATAAATATCATCTCTAGAGGTAAAGATATACTCCTTCATTTTAGGATTCCATCTTTTTGTTTGATGTCCAAAATGAACACCCGCTTCTAATAAATAGTTCATAGAAACAACAGCCATAAAAACACTCTCCTTTTGTTTTTCATCCATTTACCTCTTCTTAGTTATTCCAACCTTTGGCCACTAGAAATAACTAATCAGTAAATGTGTATATTTGGTATAAAACCTTATTTATTGTATCAAATATTTAAAGTAAATACAATAACCC
>DUUS01000150.1 GCA_012841465.1 Mollicutes bacterium | reverse complement strand
AAGAGCATTAAATTCTCTTCCATAGGGATTTTTTAAATAATCAATAAAAAATCCTGCACTATAATATATAAGGATGTAAATAAGAACTATTTTAATAACTTGATAAATTATTATTTTCCTTTTAGGATATTCTTTCTTTGAATAAAAAACTAAAGAAAAAATGATTAAGATAGAAGGATAAATTATTAAATTATATACTTCACTTGAATATATTTTATTAAATAAAACAAAGATAAAAAAGATTATTAAGAAAGTTTTGTTTTTCATCTAACAAATACCTTATAATCACTCGGAACATAATCAGCAGTTGGAGCTGTTATTTGAAGACCAAAAGAAACTGAGCGATCTACTTCTATAACTCCGTTATAACTAGCATTTTTAATTGTTAAAATATTTCCTTCCTGACTAAATATACCATTCCAGCCACTAACGTATGTTACGCCTGAATCTAAAGTAATTTCAATTGTCCAAGAATTGATTTTTTTATCAGTATTATTAATTACATCAGCATTATATTGAATAGTATAACTTCCCCAGCTATTTGATTTAGTAAAATTAACAAGGACATTACCTTCTTCAGGCTCTTCAATGCTAGTATCTACATCTAGTTTAATTCTATTTAGTTTAAAATTCTCATTATAGGACCCTGCTTGAAAACTTATTTCTATTTCTCGCCCTACTGTTAAATTAACAGAGGGAGCATTAATATTAATTATATTTTCATTAAAACCATAAGTATAACTCCACATATCTAAACTTTCAACATCTGAATTAAAGGTTAATTTAATCTTAAAATTGTCTAAATCAACATTTCCAACATTTTTAATTTTAAAATTATAATGAAATTTAAACATCCCTGAATCAAGCCAGTAATTATAACCAAAATCTACTATATCTAAATTAGAGTTACTTTCTCTATCAACTATATAGCCATGACTAGTTACTTGATTACCATAAACTGTTCCTTTTATTTCAAGAGAAGATCTTAAATAGGCATATGATACATTAACTAAAAGTAAAATTAAAAACACACTAGAAATAAGTTTTAAATTATATTTTTTTCTTCTTCTCATGATACTAATATACCCTAGTATTAAAGCCCTATACTTTAGGGAATATTATTTAAATATACAGCCATAATAGTACTAGGAGTTTATTAAAATGGAAAGAAGAAATAGATCACTTATTATTGGAGCACTCGCCGCCCTTATATTTTTAACCGGAGTATATGCCCTACTTGTAGCAAATCTTAATATTGGAGGTACCGCAACTGCTGGAACAGAATTTAAAATAGAATTTTCAGAATATAATATATCCAATGAAGATAAAGCTAATGTAACCTTAGATGGAACAAGAACATCACTCAATATTGAAGCAGACCTAGCCTACCCTGGGGATACGGTAACAATTGATTTTACAATAAAGAATACTGGACTACTCTCAGCAACTGTAGATGACCTACTCATTAATGAAAACAATAATGATGATTTAGTAATAACAATCAATGGATTATCTGCGATTGAAGGAACAACCCTTGATGTAAATGAAACGAAGACAGGATCAATAGTAATAACATGGCTAAGTCAGTCTACAAATCAAGAGCCAGAACCAGCCTCATTTGATGTAACTATAGATTATATTCAAACAACATAAAAACGCAGATTTAATTACTGCGTTTTTTGTTTTCATTATTATCTAATTTATTCTACCGCATTCGACCGTTTTAACTATTTTAATGTTTCATATAAGTCTTGTACAGATTTATCTTTATAATTATATATAGCATTCTTTGATGCATCATTTTGGTCGATTAATTTAAAAGCAATGTTATTATCATAATCAAATATTTTTAAAGTATAGTTATTATCATCTTTTGTAAAATATATTGATAATATATATTCTTCACCTACTGGAATATTTAATATGTTACTCACTCTATTTAATTCATCTTTAAAGAAATAGTCATATATTGTATTCATTTTAGAATTTTCTATTTTAAGAGGAGCACATCTCATATCACAAAGATCAAAGACTATTTCATCTGGAGTTATATCTTTTAACATATTAAACCAGTCATCTTTTAATACGAATTCATCTTTACACAGATTTCCTTTAACATAGTTTATTTCAAGTTCGTTAAACATCTTCTTTTTATTAACAGTATATTTTTTAATACTTATGTCTTTTCTTCCATCATAATGAATTGTTTCATTATAGCAAGTTTTTAAAGTATCTAAATATTCGTTTATTTGATTAGTTACTTTTTCTTCTTTTT
>DUUS01000149.1 GCA_012841465.1 Mollicutes bacterium | reverse complement strand
TTATTAAAGAAAGTTCTCATAATGGTATTAATTATAAATTTGTAAAATATGAAAAACAAGTCTGAAATGCTTGTTTTTCGCATCGAAGAGTTTTACTATAAATGACAATTCTCTTCGATGTATCGAAAGATTTTATAGATAGGAAATGAAAAATGAAAACAGAAGAATATAATTATAATTTAGATGAAAGACTAATTGCTCAAAGTCCAAGTGAAACACGAGGAGAATCAAGATTACTTGTCCTTGATAAAAGTACTGGAGAAATAGAGCATAAAAAGTTTGGTAATGTTTTAGATTATTTAAATAAAGGAGATGCTTTAGTAATTAATAATACTAAAGTCATTCCTGCTAGGTTGATTGGTGTTAAAGAAGATACAGGAGCAGTTATTGAAATATTACTTCTTAAAAATATTGAAGATGATTTATGGGAAACTTTAACTAAACCCCAAAAAAGATTGAAAGTTGGAACAGTTATTTCTTTTGGTGAAATTTTAAAAGGTGAGGTTGTTAGTTTAAAAAGTGATGGGATCACTTACATTAAATTAATTTATGATGGTATTTTAATTGAAATATTAGAAGAACTTGGAAGCATGCCACTACCTCCATATATTCATAAGAAGTTAGATGAAAAAGAACGCTATCAAACAGTTTATGCAAAAGAATATGGCTCTAGTGCTGCACCAACTGCTGGGCTTCATTTTACTAAGGAATTATTGAAAAAGGCAGAAGAAAAGGGAGTAAAGATTGTAACAGTTACTCTTCATGTCGGACTCGGAACATTTAGACCAGTTAATGTAAGCGATATTACTAAACATAAAATGCATAGTGAGTATTATATTGTTGATGATCAGGCTGCTAATACTTTAAATCAAGTCAGACAAAATGGTATGAAAATTGTTGCTGTTGGAACAACTTCAGTTAGAGTACTAGAAACAATTCTTAGTGAAAATCAATATTTTATTCCTGCAAGTGGTGAAACAAATATATTTATTTATCCTGGTTATAAATACAAGGGAGTAGATATGCTAATTACTAATTTTCATTTACCTAAGAGTACTTTATTAATGTTAGTTAGTGCTTTTGCTACTAAAGATTATATACTAAGTGCATATGAAAATGCCATTTTAAACAATTATCGATTCTTTTCATTTGGTGATGCAATGCTAATAAAATAAGTTTGTATTTTTAAGTAAATTAGAATACAATTAATAGGGTGACTAATATGCTTAAAATAAAAACGTTTTCTAATCATAGTGAAAAATCTAAATTAATTGAAGAAAATTTAAAAAACAAATTAAAAGAAAATAATTTTACTTTAACAGATGCTACTCCTGATATTGCTGTAGCAATAGGTGGAGATGGAACTTTTATAAAAATGGTTAAAAGTTGTAATTATAATCAAGATATTATTTATGTTGGTATAAATAGTGGCAACTTGGGTTTTCTACAAAATATTAATCCTACTGAGATTGATGAATTTATTGTTAAGTTAAAAAACAATGATTATAAGGTAGAAAGAATAAGTCTTCCTATCGCTACCATTTATACTAAAGATAATAAAGAATATAAGTTTTTAAATGAAATAGTAATAAGAGCAAGTTCTTTAAAAGCTCTTAGGTTAAAGGTTAGAGTAGATGGTCAATTTCTTCAAAATTATATAGGCGATGGAATTTTAGTTTCATCTTCAACGGGATCGACCGCTTATAATTTATCATTTGGTGGTAGTATGGTTTATAATACTCTTCATACGCTTCAATTGACTCCAATTGCTCCACTTAATAATACAGTTTATCGTAATATAATAAATTCTTTAATTCTTCCTCATACCTCAATAATTGAGCTTATTGTTAAAAATAAAGAGAAGGATTTATTTGTTACTATTGATGGAGAAAACGAAGTAATTAAAGATGTTAGTAAAATAGAAGTTAGAAGCTTAGATGAAAAAATTAAGTTTTTAAGACTTAAAGAATATCACTATATAAAAACAGTAAATGAAAAGTTTGTTAAAACTAATTATTAAAGAATAACAAGTGAGTTGTTATTTTTTTATATTAATTTATGATATAATTTAAGAGATTAAGATTAAATAAGATTGTAAAAAAAAGGAGTAGTTTATGGAAGATAAAAAATGTTTTTACTGTGGTGAAATAAAGTTTGGTTATGGAAAACAATCTAATAATGGTGGGGTAAGTCCTGCTTATCCATTTAGTTTTCATTCTCAAAAATTAATGCATGTTATTTGTTTGAATTGTGGTACTATAGTTAGATCTTATGTTTCAAAACCAGAAAAATTTATTTTTAAAAAGGATAAAAATGAAAGTTAAATATACATTATTAAAAAAAGAAAAAGATACCAATGCAAGACTAGGTACTATTGAAACTAATCATGGCACATTTGAAACTCCAATGTTTATGCCAGTTGGAACTCAGGCAACTGTTAAAACTCTTTCGCCAGAAGAAATAAAAAGTTTAGATGCAGGGATAATTTTAGCTAATACATACCATCTTCATCTTCGCCCTGGTGATGAAATTATAAAAAAAGCCGGTGGCATTC
>DUUS01000148.1 GCA_012841465.1 Mollicutes bacterium | reverse complement strand
TTGTGGTTGAGTTTTCGGTATTAGTTATATTTGCGGTAAAGTATGCAAAAGATAGACCTATTGTTATAAGAAGTAGTGATACCATCATACTTACTATTGTTATTATTGTTATTTTTTTATCGCTCATGAAAATCTCCTTCTATTTAAGATAATTTATTAATATAGAACTCCTATATTTATCTTGTAATTTAATTATAACTTATTTTAAGATTATTTCTACTTTTTGATGACTCTATTTTCAAATGGTGTCAAACACTAGTAAAAGCTGAAGTGATTAAGTAAATCTTATTGTGAAATTAAAAAAAAGAAATTAATCTTTTTCTTCATTAGGTTTAATAATTAATTTATCTACTTGTACCATAAACCATAGTTTTTCTACATCAAGTTTACTTTCTTCAAGTGCTTTAATTCTTAGGACTAAGTTTATTCTTTCGATTAGTTCAGGTACATTTTCAGGATATAGATTTTCTTCATTTATATTTATATTAAGTAGGCGATATTTATTCATTATAACTTTAGATATACTTACCTCATCAAATGACATTACTGAGCAAACAATAACATTATTTGGATTCATCGCAAAGATATCAAAGTCATCACTATATTCCATTAATTGATTATGAGTTTCAATATCATAGCTTTCTTTTATTGCTTCTTTTTTATAATAGTCAAAACTATAATATAAATTTAGAAAGTCATTTATTGAAAATGAATTATTTAAAACTTCATATACTTTTGAATTAAAATATTCTTTTGTAAGGTTTTGATACATTTCATATAGTTTTTTAGCTATTTTTAATGACTCAAATTTTAGTGCTTTAAGTTCTGATTCTTTTGGTCTGAATACTTTTCCTTTACTTCTCATTATTTTTTTATTTATTTTATTTAGATTTCTTTCTTCTTTACTGATTGAGCTTTCTAGTTCTTTTAGTTTTTTACTTAATTCATTTTTATTTATATCTTCTAATTTTTTACTTAAGTATTTCTTTTTAAAATCTAGTATTAAAGGAGCATATTTAACATAATTTGAATATTCTTCTACATTTATTTTTAGTTTCTCTAAGCTATCATAAAACTTACTTAGGGCTTTTTCATTTTCAATATTTAAACTATCAAGCATTAAAGATGTATATGCAGTATTTCTTACCTTTGAATCTTCAAAGAAATGATTAACATCTATCGTACCATTTTTAGATAGATTTATTATATCAGTTATATTTTCTTTTCCTTCGTCTTCTAATTTAGTATAAAGGTCTTTTAATTTATTAATAACTGTTTGATAATTATAGTTAAAAAGTTTGGTTTTTTCATCTTGAAGTCCTTTTATATAATTAATAAATTTTCTTTCATGTTTTTTGATTAATTTTCTAAAGTTAAGTTCAATATGAAAGATAAGATCAGGGTTTTCCCAATATATTTTTTCAAATATTTCGGTTATATGATCATAGTTTTTACTTTTTAAACTTCTTGTTTCAAGAAATGAAGTCATAAATTCATTTACATAAAAGGTATAGTCAAAATCATCTTTAGTTAGTCTAATATTTACTAATTCAAATTTATTAATGAATTCACTTATTATTTTGTTTAATGAAACAAAGTTAAAATCTTTATAGTTGCTTATTTGATAAAATAAGTCATCAAAGTTCATTTTTTCAAAATATGTATTAATCGGGTTTAATAATACTTTAATGTTTTCTAAATCATTTATTTCATTTTGAATTGCTTCAGTATTTCTTGTATCAAGAATATCAAAAGACTTACTTTTAACAGTAAGGTATTTTTCAACTTGATCTTTATAAGTTTGATATGTTTCTTTAACTGAGTCGATTTTTTTATTAAATTTTCTTCGATTAGTTTTTGTATTAACTGGCATAGTTGAAAATAAGGTTTTTTTAGATTTAGTATCTTCTTCTATGTATTCTAAAAAGTTTTCCACTAAGCATCACCTTCTTCTATTCTTGTGTCTTCTAGGTATGCTAAAAAGCTAGTTATTTTGTCATATAAACTAATAAGTTCGGTTAAACTAAGTGTTGATAAATCAAAATTTACTTTATTGTCCTCTTTACTCATTATAATCTCCCTTTTATTCTTCATAACCTGCAAGGTCTTTAATGAAGTTAACTGCTACATCTAGAGATGTTCCTCTAGAAAGTGTTTCTAAACTATCTATATCTTGCCCTTCAACCCATATATATACTCTTGCTTTAGTTATAGCATTTGGAACTTGAAATATTGGTTGTGAGAAGTCTGTTATTGTGTGCTGGTAAGCAAAGTGCTCGGTATCTAGTGGAAGACCTGTTCCGATATGTCCACTTGTATGTTCTAAGCGGTCCCCTTCTTTTATCATTGCATACGTTGGGATAGATTCTCCATTTACTAAGGTAATACCGTAGTTTTCAGCTGTTTCGATTGATTCTGGGCTATGGATGGTACTGTTTGGTTCATATATAACCATCTCACAATTATTATTACACTGAACATTTTGAATTTCTTCTATTGAAGCATTATGAGGAACTGATCCTACTTTTACAACTCCAATTCTAAGCGAATTTATAATTCCGTGCATTGCTTCTCTTATATCATCTTCGGTATCTTCTCTAAAGTCTATCATTGTACTTTCTTCAAAATACAAATTATCAGGATATGGAGAGCCAGTCATATTTTTTAAAAATATATCAAAAGCCACATAATAACTTGCTGGATGTGCTCTATTTTGATCAGCTTTAATTACATTTAAAAGTCTCTTTGTAGTACCATTTGGATTTCTTTCTCTTGTCCTTACTAAGTCTCCCATAAAGATTTCAAATTTATCATGATCTGGACTTGGTATTCCTCTAGTTGAGACAGGCCACAATGCATATGACCACTGGTTAGTATGATTAGGATATGTTTCTCTTAAATCCATAATTATACTATCCATAGAAATTACAACACTGTCAGTAAAGTCTACTCCATCTAAAGATATGAATAAACCACTGTTACTTGCAACCTCCATTTGAAAGAAATTAATTTTAACATTTAAGGCTGATGATAACCAGGCATAAGTTGAAACAGTTAATAAAATTGCCGAAACAAAAGTACTAAAAAACAAAACTTTTAAGTTTTTTTTACTTTTTTCTTTGCTATATTTCATTTTTAATCTTTTCATCTTACACCTCGTTATATTAATATAATTAAAGAGTAACCAATTTGATTACTCTTAATTATATAATATTAAATAACTATATAAGTTATATAACATCAAATTAGCTTTAATCTTATGGAGTTGTAGGTTCTGTTGATGGATGTTCTTCACCATATCCAGGTATATCAGTAGGTTCGAATCTTTGTTTTGTAAATCCGAATGTAACACTAATACGTTTACCAATTGATGCAAAATCATAGTTATCAATATCTTGTCCTTCAATATAAATGTAGACTCTAACTTTTGTAACACTGTTAGCAGCTAAATATAAGAATGGACGACGAGCAGTTCCAAGTTCATCTTTCATTGAATCTGTAAATGTTGGAACAGCATATAGTAAAACATCTTCATCCGCTTCAGGATCTAACTTAGTTTCATTAGGGAATCCATTATAAATATCCGATTCTGGAAGTTTAGTTCTTCCACCATATCCATTATAAATAGTACCATCATAAACATCTACTTTATCACTAGATGCAATAGGTCTTGCTACAGCATATGTTGGATAATATGTACCATTTTCAACTTCATTACATGACTCTGTATTGAAAGCTCCTTCTGCATCTCTTCCTAAGCATGATGTATTATACCAGCTAATTGCACCAACTACGTGGTCAGTATCATTTGGCTCCCAAATTGTTGCTGGTCTCTCACATATTGAAGTTACACCGCTTTCTTCACCTGGCTGACAATTAATACTAGTTATTGTATCAGCAGCCGTTCCTTTTTTAACACGTCCGATTTGAGCAAATGCAACTCTAACTGAATTCTCAATACCAGTTCCAGCTACACCTCCTGATTGTGCTACTCCTACTGATGAGTCAGTTGTTAAATAAATAGCTTCTTCATCATCTGGATTATACTCAGAAATATAATCACTTCCTGATGAGTTTTCAATAAACAGGTCAAACGCTACATATCCAGGTGCTTCTGGTCCACGGTCTGGGAATCTATCTTCCCAATCTACAGTGTTTTCAACTCTACTTGACATTAATCTGTAACCGCCGTCCGATGCTGTTAAACTTAATTTTTCATAAAGCATTAATCTTGAAGCTTCTTGGTCAATTTCACCAATTGTAGACATTGGGATAAGACCTTCACCAGCCCACCAGTTTGTGTTGCCAACATAGGCATCAGTAATATGGTTTTCAGCATTAATGATTAAAGAATCACGTTCATCAAACCAGTCTTCTCCGTTTAATGAAAGTCTTAAATCTTCTGTAACTGCGATTTCAACGTCAAAACTAGTAACACCAACAGTTCGCATTCCGATAAACCATGCAAATGTTGATACTGATAACATAATTGCTGTTAAAGTTAAAGCAACTACTAAGTTTCTTACGCGTG
>DUUS01000147.1 GCA_012841465.1 Mollicutes bacterium | reverse complement strand
ACAAAAAGTTTATCAATGTTTTTTCTAGGAAGCATTATTTTAACATCTCTTTCATTTTTAATATCATAATGAAGTACTGCCCTATCTAGTCTTTCTCCATCAACTGTCCAAGCTTTCTTTGGATAATCTTCGAAGGTTACTTCTAATTTATTTGTCCGGTAGAATTCAAAACCAGATACTTTACTTACATCTGTTGTCATCAGTATACTAAAGGTTTTTATTATATCGATTCTTCTTTTAAAGTTACAAAATAGTACTTCAAATTTATTATCATCTAGTTTTATATTACGGTAGAAATTATTTATACCAGCTATTCTATTAGCATTTGATATTAACATAAATGAATAATATCCTTCTTTTTCTATACCATTAACACGATATTTTATTTTATATAGTTTGGTTGGTTTAAAGAAGTCTTTAAAGCCTTCAGTTAAATAAGCAAATTTTCCTAATTTTTTCTTTAGTTCTCTTGGAGTATCATATGATATTTGCATGAACTTACCAAATCCGGCTACATATACAAATGGTTTATTATTAATAAGACAAACATCTATTCCTTTAACTACACCATTAAGTAAGTATTTTAGGTTTTGTTTTATATTCTTACCATAACCAAACATAACTCCGACATCATTTGTAGTTCCTACTGGAATATGTGATAGTATCAATCTGTTTTGTCTCTTTAAGTTACCATCCATTACTTCGTTAAAAGTTCCATCTCCACCCATAGAAATAACCAAATCAGCATCTACTAGATGATTTACTATTTCTCTAGCATGTCCCCTATATTCAGTACGGTATACTGTTAAATCATAACCTCTTTTTTTTAATATTTTTCTATAATCCTTTATATGTCTTGGTTTTAATGTTTTTCCACTATTGGGATTATATATTAGTGCACATGTTTTCATTTAGTCACCCTCATTAATAGTATACTTTGTTTAATTAATTAATGCAATTTAAGTTTTTTTATTTTTGATTTGTTTACCCTTTTCTTTCGTTGACATAACATATATCTTATAATATAATGTACTTAGTGCTTAAATGAAGCATATAATAAATTAAATTGGAGCCGTAGCCAAGCGGTAAGGCAGAGGACTGCAACTCCTCGAGCACCAGTTCAAATCTGGTCGGCTCCTCCATTTTAAAAATAAAAAGAAGCAAATCAAGCTTCTTTTAGTTTGTTTAAATCTATTATGTTTTTTTCAAGTCTGGTATTTAATACTAAATTAAATACATCTGAGGTTTTTATCATTTTTGGTACTTCAGCAAATATCATGTTTTCTAAGTTTAAATTTATCTTTGTTTTAAGACTATCTAGGTGGATTCGATTATTTAATTTATATTCAATAAATAGTAAATTATCAAAAAAGTAGCGATCATCTTGCATTGCTTTTTCAAAGGCAGTTCCTTCTTTTATATTAAGTTCATAATTAATTATAAGTAAATCATGAGTAGAAGGATTATTAGTTCTTACTACATCAACATAGGTTTTACATCCATTTTGATTACATGATTCATATTCATATTCATAACTTTGTTTTATTTCAATGTTGTTAAAGGTGATGTTTGTATCACCATAGACATTTTTATCTAATCTAATTATTTCTTTTAGTTGTCTTGAAGATGGATTTTCATTTCTTTCTAATTTAATAGGGGCAACTTTAAATTTTGAATAATTAAAATCCCAGTAGCCTTTATCAAATGACATTTCTTTAAAGATTCTTAAATAGTAATTGCCAAAGATTTTTCTTTTATCCATTTCATATATAAAAGCAATATCTCTAGACTGTCCTCTTTTTATTTCTTCATTAACATAACCTTTTCCGATATCAATAAATGAATTTCTTATTGATGGATGGTTATAAAAATTATAATTTCCTTTACTTAAATAAATCATCGTTGGATCAAATATTCTATCTTGATCACTATTGTTAGTTATTTCAATGTTAATAACTACATACTTTTTATCTTCTTTAATTTGTTTTCCATTATAGTCAAATTCTGTTTCATAGGTACCTTTTATTTTATAGGTAAATGCTCCGATCCTACCAGTACTACCCGCTTTATATGTTTTATCAAAAATACCTATATTTATGGCACCATATATACTAAGTGGAAGTACTACTACTAATAGTATTATATTTATAATTATTTTATTTTCTAAATAATAATATTTTATTTCTCTTAAGTATCTTCTAATCTTTCTTTTATATTTATATGAATCTGTTCCAACAACAAATTCAAATTCTTCACTATCTTCACTACTTATTTCGAGTTCTTCTAAATCTTTACTAAAATTAAACTTTTTAACATCAAAACCAAACCCTCTAACAAAGGCAAAAATAATAAAGAAATATTGTGGAAGTGATAATAAAAAGTATAAATCTCTTACTAGTCTAGCATTACGGTGTGAAAGAGCTGCTCTTGTTAAAGAACTTATTATATTACTTGCAACAAACATGAGAATTAATATAATTATATAATAAACAAGAACACTAATATATAAAACAATTGGCTTTTCTTTTCTTTTCATTAAAACAAGCATCATTATAGCAAAAGAAATTACTACTATAACAGCTAAATATAATATTAAATCTATTCTTATTAAGACAATACTTGAATAAGAACTAAAGGTCTGTCCTGCATATTGGGAAAAGAATGTTACTACTTTTCCAAAGTTTCTTCGTACAAATAATAATATTAATGCAAATATTATATGAATTATTCTAAAGTTTTTGATTAAAAATGCATAGGGTTTTCTAAGTACCATGATTTATCCCTTCCTATTATAAATTATTATATCATGAAAAAAATATTTATATTAGTCATATATAAATATTTTGCTCTTATAATTAAAATTCCACTCATAATTTTCTAGCATTTTAATTTCACCATGTTTAATACTATAGTAATACAATATATTTTTCTTTAAATAATATACTTCATCATTTTTAGTACTTATTATATCTATTACGCCATCAGTTATATATATTTTATAATCATCTATTATTTGATATAAAGTATTATTTATGATTTTATAAGTGAATTTTTTATTTTTTCTAAATGTTAAATTATCATTAATTAATTTATTCATTGATATTTTAACTAAAGAACTACCATCATAATAATATGCTCCTTTTGATTCAGTTCCCGATATATTCATCTTTTTTTTATCTATATTAATTTTATATTGAATCTTATTTTTATGATCAACAAGATATATATCATTTTTATATCTTCCTAAGAAAGAAAAGGTATATGATATATCATAATCAAGATATATTTTACTAACAGATAAGGTATCTTTGTTTAAAATATATAATTCACTAAAATAATATTCTTGATCATAATTAGGTATTATTAAGTAATTATCATCTTGATAAGTTAATAAATTATCATACTCATCTTTAGTAACAATTTCTATCTCTTTATTATTATTTTCACTTAAATAATCAAATCCTTTGTAATTCCAGATAAAGATTTTTTTATTTAATAAATTATAGATTTTATTTAAATTATATTCTTCTATAACTTCATTATTATAATCAGTTTTATATTTATCTACTAGATGATAATCTACTAATATATTATCTTTATAACAAACATAATGATCTAAATTAATAATTAAACAACTATCTTTTTCATTTTCATAAACATCTATGTTATTTATTATTTTTCTATTTCTTTTAAATTCACTATCAATAATTAAAGGATAAACTCTATCATTATAGTTAATAAAAACTTTATATTTTTCTAAAGACTTAACATATATTTCCTTTACATTATAGTTATCTATTTTATAGTTTACAACATAATCTTTAGGTTTATATAAAATATATATAAAACAAGAAAAAGAGATTATTAAAATTGAAATAAAAGTATATAATTTTTTCATAAAACTCCTTTAAAATAAAAGAAAACTCACTAGAATTTTCTTTTCGGATATTTCTTTTTTGCTTCCATCATAAAATAAGATATTCTTTTTTTAATTTCAGGAAGTGACTTTTTAGATAAATTAGAGAAGTTGATTATCTCTTTAACTGTATCTATTTTTACCCTTCCCCAGATAAGACCTGAATCTACTTTTAAATCATTATATAAATCAGGTGTTACTGAAGTAACTTTATAACCAACAATTAAACGATCTTGAGCAATTATAATTCTTTCGTTAGTAATTGCTAAAACTGCAGTATTAAAACAACTTCCATATTTTTTGTCATTTTGTCCAGCAAAAGCATAAGTAACCTTTTCATTTGGGTTTAAATACATATCTACTAACTTAGAATGAGCTTTTAATCTAAACCAAGTTATTGTAAAAGGATATTTATTTTTAAATTCTTTAACAAATTTGTATGTCTCACTTTTTGCCATATTAATCAATCATTTCTAAAGTTTTAAAGGTATCGATTAGATAATCTTTTTGAGCTACTCCGCTAATACAATCAATAATTTCGCCATCTTTAGTAAAGATAGTTAGTGGTACTGCTTCAAGTTCATAAAGAGGTACTTCTTCTTCACTACTATGACATTTAGCAGGTATTACTAAGTCTGAATGAAGAATTTCTGATAATTCAGCTTCAGGCATTAAATCTGTGTTAATATAATAAATATCTAAATCATATTCTAGACCAACATCATTATAAATAGGTTTATATTGACTACATGCAGGACATGAATCTCTACCTATAACTGCCATGATAGTTTTATCACTATCTACTACACTTAAATATTCAGAAGCTTTTGTTGGTTCTATATAACCTACTCCTTTATCTATAAATACTGGTATTAACATTAAAACAACTATAGCTATCCCAATTAGAATGCTTGTTAAATTTTTTTTCATTTTTTCCTCCTAATAATATAATATCATTTTTTGTCGTTTTATCAATCTTTTTTGTTAAATATTACGCCACTCATACTTTCAATATTAAATACTCCATCATTATAGTTAAGAACTATCGTTCCTACATCTAAAATATCAGCTATATATTCATCTTTATTTAAAATGTTTTTGTATAAGCTTCTAAATACCCCACCATGGGTTACTATTGCAACAGTTTTATAATTTTGACTTACTATATAGTTAAAAGCTTTTTTTACTCTATTATCAAAATTTTCTACTGTTTCCCCGCCTTTGAAGGTATTACCTGTATAATAGCCAAAAGATTTATATTTTGGATCATCAAATAAATAAGCAAATAGCTTTCTTGCATAATCTTTATTAAGACCAGATAAAACACCATAGATATTCATACCTTTTAGTCCATCAACTATTTCATATTCACATTTTAATTCGTTATTAAATATATCAGCAACATGTTTTGCTCTTTTGTAGGGACTAGTAAAGGTTTTTTCAATTCCTAAGTCTTTTATATTATTTATGTGGTTTGTTGCGATTTCTCTTCCTTTTTCAGTTAGATCAAAGTCTGCGCAACCTCCATAAGCATTAATAATGTCATCTTCACTTTCACAGTGTCTTATTACATATAATTTCATTTCTTCTCCTTAATAATTTTTAAATAATTTATCATTCTAAACATTAAACAAAACTAAAAAGCGAAAGTCGCTCTTTAGTATATAAACATTGATTTAGAAAAATATGTTTTGCAATAATTATAACCTTTGAAAGTAACATATTTTTCTTTTTCACATAAAATACTATCTTCACAACAAGTTAAGTGCCTATATATCATATCTTGCACCTCAGAAGTATAATTATATGATATAGTGTATGTTATTTTTTGTTACTTTTTGATTTTCGATTTTT
>DUUS01000146.1 GCA_012841465.1 Mollicutes bacterium | reverse complement strand
TTTAAAAAATAGATTATAATTTTATGGTTGGTTTATTAAAAAATGAATCAATGTTATTAATAATATAATCTAAATCTATATCATCATTTATACTTTCAAAGATAGAGCCTGTAGTATCAATGTGTCTTGATTCAATTATTTTATTTTTGAAATAATCAATACTTGGATATATTTCTCTTAAAACTTCTTTTAAGATAGTACTTGATTGGATATATTTGGTAGTAAATTCAATTATTTTTTCATATAAAGTATTTCCCTTTAAGTTTTTAAGAGAGTAAACTTCTTTATAAAAGTTTAATAGTTCCTGATAAGTATTAATAGAATATACTTTGTTATTTACAGTTACTTCATAATTACAAGTTGAAGGGTCATAATTTAAGTTTTTAAAACTTAAATTTTTAAATTCAGATTCTAAAGACATAATTATATGAACTATTTTTCTGTTTATGGGAAGAGTTCTTATACTTGCTACAAAATAATAATTTTTATTGATTTCATCTTTGGTTTCTTTAGATTTAGCATTACTAATTTCGGTTAAATATTTTATTTTAAGAAATAAAATTCTATTGTTACCACCATTTATAATATATTTATCATCTACTTTTAAGAGTTCAAGAGGTGTATCGTGAAGATTTTCTTCTTGGTCAT
Source organism: Mollicutes bacterium (assembly GCA_012841465.1). Classification (GTDB taxonomy): domain Bacteria; phylum Bacillota_I; class Bacilli_A; order RF39; family UBA660; genus DUUS01. The sequence goes on along the minus strand of DUUS01000146.1, from coordinate 4,316 downwards.
ACTCTTTTATTTTTTCGTAATATTCTTTGTTTTCATAATATTTTTTAATTATTGAATCAGATCTTTTAGATATTAAAAATGCTTCTATCCAAGTTTTTCCTGCATAATCAGGGTGTTTAGTACCTATGACATCTTTAATATGAAATCTTTCCTCTTTGCTCCCTGCAAGATTAGAATGTAGATAGCTTCTTTCAACATTTGTCGTGATTTCATTTAAACTAGAGATTGTGTTTAAGCAATCAATTGGAGGCTTATTTATATCAAATTCTATTTCATTTAGAAATCTTTTTTGTAGATTAGTATAATTCATATCCACTCACAACCTTATATCTACATTATAACTTATAATCAATCTGAATAGTAAACTCTTTTAATTATTAATGTAAACTAATTTTAAAAAAATATTGTATTTAATAAAAACATCTTGTTAGATAATTAAAGTTATGGTAAGATTGTATTATAGAAAGTGGGTCTTAAAATGGCTAAAAAAGAAAGTAAAACAAAACTCAAGAAAACCAACAAGAAAAAAATTAATATTAAAAAGGATAAAACAGTTATTGCGGTACTTATATCATTTATAATACTGACATTAATAATTTTAATTGTCACTGGTGTAATACCAGTAGGTACTAATAAAGGTGCTTTTAGTAAATATGCTGTCTTATACAACAGTAGTGAATTAATGGAGCATCAAAAAAGCATTGATGAGAATATTATAACATCATCAGAGTTACAGGGAAATACTATGAAAGAGCCAATGGTAATTGTTAATCCCTATGGGACATCACCTTTAAGTGCGATAATAGTTTTTAATACTCCAGAAGAAACTAATATAACGGCAAACTTATTATCAAATAGTGGAAACTCTTTACTTACTTTTAAATCTGAAAATAAAACAGAACATATTATACCTGTCTATGGTTTATATATGGGTAGAGATAATAAAATAGAATTAAAAGACAGTAATGGAAATACTGAAGAAGTGATTATTCCGATTGAGAAAAAAGAATATCATCCAGGAGTTTTTGCTGATGCAAAAGTAAATGACAATACTTTGGGTGATGACGATTTTATCTTTTTATATTCGAAAGAAAGTAGAATGCCTTTAGCCTATGATCAAGCAGGAGATTTAAGATGGTTTTTAGATTACAATAGTAATAAAAAAGTATTGTATTTAGAAAATGGAAATATATTAATTTCTGATGCTTCTTCATCAATTGGTACAAGTGAAACTCTTATGGAAGTTGATTTATTAGGTAAAGTACATAAAATATATGAATTAGAAAAGCCTTATTTTGATAATATAGTAATGCTGCCTAATAATAATATATTATATGGAAGTGTAGATAACACAATAGTAGAATATGACTTAACTGAAGGGAAGTTTATAACTAGCTATAATATACCTGATCTGTTTAAAAAGATAGATACTGAATTAACTATAGATGGAAATATTACAGCAGTTGACTACGATCAAAGTAGTGGACTTATACTTGCAGGAATAGAGTATGGCAATACTTTACTTGCGTTTGATAAAACTGGGGAAGTAAAATGGATATTTTCAAATCCTGAAAACTATTCAGATAAGTTTACCAGTCATTTATTAAAACCTGTAAATGAAAATACAGTTTATCCAGGAGGAAGTGTAAATTCAAAATTAAATGGAGGAATACTAAGACTAATTAATAAAAATGAACGAGGATTTATTACTTCATTTAATGATTATGTTATTGACAGCGGTAATAAAACGATAAGACAAAATTGGAATTATATAAACTTTAATCCACGTTATTATCTAGGTGATTATGCATTAAGTGGAAATGAGAGACTACTCCTTTTAAGTAATAATAGCTATGGAATAGATGGTAATTTAGATGCAACAATTGTTGTATTGGAAAATGAAACACCTAGGTTTAAAATGAATGTTGCAAATACATATGACTATATTGAGAAGAGACCTTTTGTAAAAGATGGTTACGAGTTTGAAATAACTGAAGTAAAGGAATATAAGGTTAATAAACCAATAAGTAAATATACAAAATTAAAATACAAAGATAGTTATAAACAAGCAAAAAATTACGGAATAGCATTTACTTTATCGGGTAATACTCTTTTAGCTCATTATCATGCTGAAGATTATGCGGTAGTATTAATGGAAGCAAACTATAATGCATATCGATATGAACCTGATAATGGAGTTGTTAATTTTGAAATAAAAGATAAGGATTTATTAATATTAATAGAACATGAGGGTAATATATATAACACAGGATACTATATAACTCCTTAATTAATAAGAGAGGTTTAAAATGAATCGAAAAGGCATGACATTAACTGAAATTATAATTTCTGTTGCAATTTTAGCTTCAATAGGCCTTACAATTGTATTTGGTTTAAACCGAGTTTTTAATCGTCAGGCAGATGACGACCAACTTTCATTTGAAGATAAAATTCTAAGTTCGACAGATCTTTATTTATCTAATAATCAAAATTTAGTAAATGATCTTCAAACAAATAAAGGATGGATAATAATAACTGTTGATGATTTAACATCAGCAGGTTTTATTAATGAAAATTTAATTGACCCATCGACCAATGAAAAGATATTAACAAATGAAGAAATAAAGGTAAGTTTAGATGCTGATGGTCTTTATAAAATTGAATATAAACCTGATGATGTAAAAGAACCTTATCTTGAAGGAAGAACTTTAAACCTACATTTTAAACAAAATTTTGACTGCACGAAAATAAGTAGTTATGAAACTGAATGGAAGTCAGTAAATTTAAGAGCAGTCGGAACTGATAGTTTGGTTATGGATGTAAATATTCATGATGTCATAAAAAGTATTAAATGTAACGTAGATACTTCTAAACCAGGAACTTATGAAATAGAATATACCTATGAACTTCCAGATGAGTATATAACTAAAACATATAAAAGAAGTGTTGTTGTTGGAGGAGATCCAACAGATATAGAAAAAATAAGAGCTGTGATAAAACCAGTAGCTCCAGATCAAGTATTTATAATTAGAAAACCTGTTGATTTAACTGTTTATGGAACAAACAGACAGGGTGAAGAAAGAATTTTGAATCCAAGTGAATACTCAGTAACTGGAGCAAATACCAATACAATTGGAACTAAAACAGCAACAATAAATTATACTGGACAAAACAGTGATGGAAGTAAACCAAAAACAACGGTAATTTTTGAAGTGGTTTATGATCCAGCAGATATTGTATCAATAACAGCATCTGCAAATCCTAATCCAGTAATAATACGTAAATCAGTAACCTTTACCGTGCAAGGTACAAGAAGAAACGGAAGTAAAGTAACTTTAAATTCAAGTCAATATAGTGTTTCAAGTTATTCAACATCAACAGTAGGTAGCAAATTAATAACCATAAGCTACACAGGTACTAATAGTGATGGAAGTAAACCGACAACACCGATAACACTTCAGGTTATTTATGACCCGAGTGATGTAACATCACTTTCTATGACTGTAAGTCCAACAACTGTAATCATTAATAAAAGTGTTTCGTTTACTGTAGTTGGTACAAGAAGAGATGGAACTAAAGTAACATTAACATCAAGTCAATACTCACTAAGTGGTCATTCCACATCAACAGTGGGAAGTAAAACAGCCACAGCGACTTATACTGGAACAAATAGTGATGGCTCAAAACCAACTGCCACAGCAAAATTCACGGTTGTTTATGATCCAGAAGATATTGTATCAATAAGCGCCTCAGCAAGTCCCAACCCGGTAATTATACATGGGACTGTTTCGTTTACTGTCACAGGAACAAAACGAGGTGGGGGAACTCGCTCAATACCATCAAGTCAATATAGTATTTCAAGTTATTCAACTTCGACGATAGGTAATAAATCAATAACTATAACTTATACAGGAACTAACACAGATGGAAGCAAACCTACAAGAGTTATAACTTTGCAAGTAATCTATAATCCTTTAGATGTCACTAGTTGTACTTTAACTTTAAGCCCAAACCCAGTAATTATAGGTAACTCAATGTCAGCTACTGTAGTTGGTACAAGAAGAAATGGGACAACATTTACTATGACATCGGGTCAGTATACCTTATCAGGAATATCAACTTCTACTTTAGGAACAAGAACTGGAAGAGCGACATTAAATTCTACAAATAGTGATGGCTCAAAACCGTATTGTACTAGAAGTTATACAGTAAATCCAAGTCAGAATGATATCGTATCTATCTCTGCTTCAGTAAGTCCAAATCCAGTTATATTAAATGGTTCTTATTCATTTACAGTAATAGGTACAAGAAGATCA
>DUUS01000145.1 GCA_012841465.1 Mollicutes bacterium | reverse complement strand
GTAAACTAAAAGCCTAACAAGGCTTTTTTTCTTGCCTTTTGATATAATAACCTATATAATATATTATAGAATAGATAGGCGGATTTAATGTGACCAAAGATAGTAAAAAAGATTCTAAAAATATAAAATCTTCTTTTGAACATATTGGGAAACTTATATCTGTTTCTATTATTGTTATTCTACTTTTTGTTGGTGGTTTTTTAATTTATTATTTTATTTCAGCTAAAGTAGTAGCTAAAAATAGTGATTATATACCTAAATTTTCTTTATATACAATCATTAGTGGTAGTATGGAACCTGCTATAAAGGTTTATGATCTTATTTTTGATGTTAGAGTGGATGATTTTTCTAAAATTAAAAAAGGAGATGTTATTACCTTTCATTCAAGAAGTCCGATTAGTTTTGAAAAAACAGTTACCCATAGGGTGGTTGATGTAAAAATCGTTAATGATAAGTATGAATTTGTTACTAAGGGAGACGATAATCCTACAGCAGATTCAGCTACAGTAAGAGAAGAAGATGTTATTGGTAAGACTTTATTTAGACTTCCTCAGTTTGGACGGATACAAATATTTTTAACTTCTAAGATTGGCTGGATAATGTTTATTTTAATACCTGCTCTTGGAATTGTTATATATGATGTTATTAAACTTTTAAATATATTTAATGTTAGTGATAGTGCTAAAGGTATTAAAGCAGATCTTAGTTCCGAGGAAAAAGCTTTAAATGAAGAAAATAAAAGAATTAAAGAGACGATCGAACAAATTAAAAAAAGACATAAAGTAAATTAAATGGTGAGTTATAAGCTCGCCTTTTTTATTTGACAAAGCCATTAAATAATGCTAGTATAATACACATTACATTGTTTAAGGGGGATATATATGTATCAAGAGCAAAAGGTCAATTTTAATTGGAAAGGCTTTTTATTAAAGTTTTTATTATTAGTAATAGTGCTTGTTTTAATTTTTATGTTACTACCTATTAACAGAGATAATAAAAATGGTGAGAAAAGCGATTTATTTACAGCTAATGTTGAAGCATTTAAAGCAGCGGGTGATAATTATTTTATCGAAGATAATTTGCCTAAAAATGAAGGTGGCAAATATAGAGTCACTTTAAAGGATTTAGTTAGCATTGGGGGAATTAAAACCCTTAGATCACTAGAAGGTAATACTTGTGATGAAAAGGCTAGTTATATCGAGGTAACTAAAAAAGAAAATAAATATGAAGCTAAACTATATTTAGTTTGTGATGATGAAGAGGAAACTCTTAACTATGAAATTAAAACTTTAGTAGAAGAGCCAACAACAACGGTTACAACTACAACAACAACTAAAAAAGTAGAAACTACTAAAAAACCTACTACAACTAAAGTAAGTGTTAAACCTACATCAACTACTACAAAGACAGTAGTTAAATCAACAACTACAGCTAATAAAGCATTAGTAATCTTTAACTCAAATGGTGGTTCAGAAGTAGCTTCTCAGTATATTACTAAAGGAAGTATACCATCTAGACCAAATAATCCAGTAAGATCAGGTTATACATTCCAAGGATGGTATATTAATGGAGCAAGATACAATTTTAATGTACCTTTATATGGTAATACAATTATTCTTGCTAAATGGGAAGTAAATTTACATAAAAACAATAATTATATAAGTAATCTAGTAACATTTGATTCAAATGGAGGCTCATATGTTGCTAATCAAAAAGTAATTAGTGGAGGTTATGTTAAAGAGCCTAGTGAACCTCTTAGAGCTGGTGCTAAGTTTCTAGGTTGGTATCATAATAATGAGAAATTTAATTTTAATAAAAGAATATATGAAAATATTACTTTAAAAGCTAAATGGTTAGTTAAAAAAACATATCTTCAGGATGTTTATACAATGGGATATGGCACTAGTTCTAGTTTTATTCATGATCATGTTTTAAATGTACCAAGTGTACTATTAAATAAATATAATTCTAATATTAAATTAAAAAGTGTAGAAATTAAAGGTCATATAAATTCTCATTCTGATTTAAATAGATATTATAGTTTATATACGCATACCTTTGCTTATAATGATCAAATACCATTATTTAATTATCCATTAAGTGGTCTTGATTCAATGGCATATGTAGTTGCGTATGTAGCTGGCGGGAACGAAGTAAGATGGTCAGGAATCAGAAATAGAAATTGTAGACATTTTATTCTTGCAAATGAATCAGTATGTGGATATGGAATTTATTATGAAGCTACCTGGGAATATGAAAGAGTTTATTAACAAGCAATTTGCTTGTTTTTTTATGATAAAAAAAATAGTCATTTGACTATTTTATAACATATGGATCATTCCATGTTCCAGTACCTGATACATAAATTGCTTTATTAGTTAAATGAGCAATCATTTTTATAGGAACTGAATTAGTACAGTTTGTTGATGTTATTCCTCCAGTTATTCTTAGAGCTTTGAATGTATTTGTTGAATCAGCAGTAATTGACCAAGTTGAATTAGCAACTGAACTTAAATAGTTATAGTTTGTACATGGTGCACTATAGGGATAGTAACAATGTTCATCTAGACTAGCAAGCATAAATTCATTTGCCTGTATTAATCCGAGCATTTGATCAGGGATGATTTCGGAACATTCAATTGAACCGTCGCTTCCATAATCACTTAATGATCTTTTTCCAACACATAGGTCTTGAGGTACTAAATAAGCTTTTTCTTCATGAGTAAGATAATTATCATCATAATAGTACCATTCTAAAGTATCTTTAATTCTACTGTTGATATCACCTTGAATAAAATCATTAATTCCACTGGCTTTTTGCTCGGTTAGATTGAAGCGGTTATCCCATACTGTTCTAATATTCTTTTCAGTGTCCATCATTCTAATGGTTCCATCAGCATTTATTCTTAATATTGCCCATATTTTATCAGCAAATGCTATATAATTATTCCAAACTTCACCACGGTAGATATAAGTATCATTATATTTATAAAGTCCATGACTAGATGTTACTATATTTTCTTCTTTTGTTAATAATTCATGTAGTCTGATTGGCTTTTCTTCATCACAGGTTATATTTGGTAAAACTAAATAATAACCATTATTGTTTGTTACTTCTACTTCTCCATAGCAAGTTTCTCCAGTTTTTAAGACATTGTGTCTTAGTGATTTATTATCAATAAAGTGTTGAAGCGGAATGGAGACTGTATCTCCAATATCAGGTAGCTTATCTTCATTATTTCGATAATAAACTCTAGCTAAGTTTTCAACTCTTTCTTCAAATTCATGTCTTTCTAGTTTTTTATTTTTGTTTATAGTAGTTATAATAACAACAACTAGTACGATTATAATAAAAACTCCTGCTATAATAGCCATTATTCTTAATAATTTTTGATCTAGTTTCATATAATATTACTCCTCTTTTCTAAATAAATTATATCAAAGTTAATTAATTAATACAATTAATTATTTTAAAAAATTTAGTAGTATGATATGATAATTAAAGAAAGAGAAGTATTATGAAAAACAAGAAGAAAAATATAATTATTTTAATATTAATATTAATTTTAAGTATGGGAGCATTATTATTTTATTCTTTAACACCAAAACAAAGAGATAAAATCATTGATAGCTCAAAAACATTTTTAAAACCAAAAGAAAAAAAAGAAGAAAAAAAATTAAAAATAGTAGACTTAGAATCTAAAACTAGACCCTATGCGGTAATGATAAATAATATTAAAGCAGCAAGAAATGTTCAAAGTGGACTAAGTGATGCTTATATTGTTTATGAAATAATTGTTGAAGGTGGAATAACTAGATTTTTAGCACTATTTATGGACACAGATACTGAAAGAATTGGCTCAGTAAGAAGTGCTAGACATTATTATCTTGATTATGTTTTAGAAAACGATGCCTTTTTTGTTCACCATGGACAATCACCTCAAGCTCAAAGTGATTTTAGTAAATTAAAGATAGACAGGATACAGGTTAATAATACTAAAACAGGTTGGAGAGATAAAAGTTTAAATGTATCTAGTGAACATACATTGTTTACGAGTACGACACTACTTGAAAATGGTTTAAAGAATAAAAGACTCGAAAGAAATAAAGATTTATTATTAAATTACAGCGTCAATAAAATAGATTTATCTAAAATGGAAGAAGCTAGTATTGCAAATAATGTTGAAATAGAATATTCTGGTGCTATTAAAAATTCCTATGTTTATGATGAAGTAAATAATAATTACAAAAGATATGTAAATAAAGAAAAACATATTGATGCTGTAACTAAAGAGCAATATACAGTTAAAAATATAATTGTCTATCAAGTGGAAAATCGTACTATAGATAGTGATGGTAGACAGGACCTGGATAATATAGGTAGTGGAGAGGGAACTTTAATTACTGGAGGCTATAGTGTTCCGATAACTTGGTCTAAAGAATCTAGAAGTTCACAGACTGTTTATAAACACTTAAATGGTGAAGAAATTAAAGTAAATGATGGTAATACCTTTATTCAAATTCAACCTAAGGGTAAGAATTTAAGTATTAGTTAGGATATCTTGAATATAATTTATAAAATAGAAAGGGAATTGATATGAAAGAATTTTTAATTGATAACTATTTAATAATAATGTTAGTTATAGCTTTTTTCATCTTTGCTTTAATAGGTTATCTAATTGATGTATCAAGAAGAAGTTCAAGAAAAGAGCATTTGGAAGAGGAAGTAATTGAAACTGAAGTGCCAGAGGTAAAAGATATTAATGAGCCTAAACCACTTCCTGAGCAAAATATTGTTTTTGAAGAAAAACTTGAAAAAGAGCCTCCTGTGGTAGCTGAACCAGAAGTATTCACGCCTTTAGAAGAAGCTATCCCTGAGCCAGAAGAAGTAAAAGAAGATAGTAATTAATATTATCTTTTTTTAATTTTGGGTTTATTTTTACAAAAAAGAAAGATAGTATTTTAACTAATCTTTTGATATAATGTTAGTACGCTAAAGGAGTGAAATTATTTATGACTTTACTTTCGTTATGGAATATAATATCGAAAATAATAGATATAAGTATTGTGTGGTTTATATTTTATTACCTACTTAAAAATTTGAAAAATAATGTAAAATTAGTATTAATATTTAAAGGTGTTGC
>DUUS01000144.1 GCA_012841465.1 Mollicutes bacterium | reverse complement strand
AATGTTACTTTATTAAATAATAAAATAAATTATAGTTTACTAAAAACCTATACAAACAAAATAATTAATCTTCCTTTAAAATATTTGCAGTTAAAAAAACCAGGTGATTTTATTAATCGGATTAATGACTTACATACGATCAAAGATTTTTTTACTAAAACTTTAATTGAAATCATTATTAATATAATATTTTTTATATCAACATTAATTATTTTATTTGTTTTAAATACAAATCTAACGGTAATATTATTTATCTTAAGTATTATTTATATTACTGTAGTGAGTCTAATGAATAAAAAACTTTATAAACAAATAACTACTTTAATAGATGCTGAAAATATATTTACAGATAGGGTAGTTGAATATCTAAATAAAATAACAACAATTAAAACTTTAAAAAGTTCTTATTTTATAAATAATTTAGATAGTGATATAAAGAAGAGTTTAAATTTAAAACTAGACTTTGATTATAAGCTATCAAAGATCGATTTAGTTAAAAATTCTTTTGAAGAATTAATGCTAATATTAATTTTATTACTTCATTTTAATATAACAAAAAATATCACATCAGCAATAATATTTATAAGTATCTATGGTTATTTTTTAGAAAGTATTAAATTTGCTTCTGATATAATGCCTTCACTTCTTTATTTAAAAGAAATATATTACCGAATTAGTAGTGTCTATGATCTTGATTTAAAGAAAAAAACTAAGAAGATAGGCAAGGATATCGAAATTAAAAATTTAAGTTTTTCTTATAACAAACTTGATAATGTTTTAGATAATTTAAATTTAAATATAAATGAAGGAGAAAAAGTTCTTTTAGAGGGAGCAAATGGTAGTGGTAAATCAACTCTTTTAAATATAATATCAGGTCTCTATGACTATGATCACGGTAATGTTAAAGTCCCTTCTAAAGTAAGTTATATAGACCAAAAGAGTGAACTTTTTAGAGGTAGTATAATAGATAATATTATACTTGATAAAAGGTTTGATAAAGAAAAATTTAAAAGATTAGAAAAAATTCTTTACTTAAAAGAAATAATCAAAAATAAAAGTCTTGGATACAATACTAATTTAGAGTCTATCTCTAATTTAAGTGGAGGTGAGAGACAAAAAATAATAATGGCAAGAACTCTATACCAAGATTTTAATTTACTAATAATGGATGAATCACTATCTCTAATATCAAAAGATATAAGAAGTAAAATTCTTAAAAATATAAATAAATATTATAGAGATAAAACTATAATATATGTAAGTCATTATGATGATAATTTTTCATTTAATAAAAAAATAAATTTAACTGCTAGAGAGGAAAAATATGTTAACAGATAAAGAAATGTTTAATATAGAGGGTGGTAAATTATCTTGGGGATTTGTTGGTATACTTGGTACAATTGTAACCTTTATAGCCGGAATAGTAGATGGATACCTAAGACCACTTAAGTGTAACTAAGTATGATTTTAAAAGAAGAAGAAATGTTTAAAATAACTGGTGGAATTAATATTTCAGGAACCCTTTTAAATGCTATTGCTAAGTTAATTAATACTATCTTTGATGTAGGAAGAGCTATTGGCTCAGCACTAAGCATGGCAAGAAGTGGGAAGAAGTGTTAGTTCACAAAATGCCTAAAAAGTGATATAATTATTTGGGCGATACAATGAATTTAATAATAAAAAAAGTTTTAAATAAATTAGAAGATAAAGGTTTTGAAGCCTATGTAGTAGGGGGATATGTAAGAGATACCTTACTAGGTATAAAATCAACTGATGTTGATATATGTACAAGTGCACTGCCAAAAGATATAATTCAAATTTTCAATACCAGTGGGAACCATATTAATTATGGTTCCATTGCTCTTAGTGATGGTAAATATAACTTTGATATTACCACATATAGAAAAGAACATAACTATGATGACCGCAGTCCAGGTAAGGTTGAATATGTTGATGATTTACTAACCGATTTAAAAAGAAGAGACTTTACTATTAATACTCTTTGTATGGACTCAAGCGGAAACATAATTGATCTTTTAAATGGTAAAGAAGATTTAGAAAAAAAGTTTATTAAAGTAGTAGGAGATACATCTCTTAAGTTAAAAGAAGACCCTTTAAGAATGCTTAGAGCAATCAGATTTTCGGTTATTTTAGAATTTGATTTAGATCCTGAAATAGTAAAGGTTATTAATACTGATAAACACCTAATTAAAAGTTTATCTTATACTAGAAGAATGGAAGAATTAAATAAAATATTTGCCTCTAAAAATGCTTTAGTTGGGTTAAAAATATTAAAAGAATTAAATTTACTTGAGCAACTTGAAATAAACTATGATAAAATAGTGCCAGTAAATGATGTATTAGGTTTTTGGGCTCAGATTAAATATTCTGAAAACTATAACTTTACTAAAAGTAGCCGTGAGGTTATTAAAAGCATTAGGAAAATAGTCTCATCAGGAGAAATAACTAATGAGGTATTATTTAACTATGAATTATATATTTCAATGGTAGCAGGTCAAATCCTTGGGTATGACAATAAAACCATTTCTAAAATGCATGCTGATTTAAAAATAAAGTCAGTTAAAGATTTAAATATATGTTCAAAAGATATCTTTAAAATATTAGATATTAAGCCATCTTCTTTAGTTAAAGATATTTTAAAAGATATTACTAAAAATGTATTAGATGGTAATTTAGAAAATAATTATGAAGATATAAAAAATTATATATTAAAAAAATGGAAGTGATAATATCGCAAATAATTTACTAGAAAGTTTAATTAAAAGAAAAGATTATGTTTTTAAAAAAGAATTGTTTAAAGTTGTCAAAGACTTAAAACTATCTTTAGCTGAACTAATACTTTTAATTTATTTTACTAATGAAGAAAATCCTGTATTTGATCCTTTGTTAATTAAAAAAGTTACCTTTTTAAATGAAGAAGAAATAATGGAAGGTTTTACTAATCTAACTAATAAGAAACTAATTAGCCTAGATGTAGTTAAAACTGATGATGGTAAGATAAGTGAAAAAGTAGAACTAGCTAATTTATATAAAATTATTGCTTCAGATTTAACTAAAGAAACTAAAGAAGAGCAAACTGAAAATATCTTTGATATATTTGAAAAAGAATTTGGAAGAACCTTAAGTCCAATGGAATTTGAAATAATCAATGCCTGGCTTAAAAGTGGTATAAAAAAAGAACTTATTATAGGAGCTTTAAAAGAAGCTACCTACAACGGAGTAAGTAATTTAAGATATATTGATAAAATAATATATGAGTGGAACAAAAAAGGCTTTAAAAATATAATTGATGTAAATAAACATCTAATTAAAAAAACTCCTCCAACAGATAATAAAGATTTATTTGATTACAATTGGTTAGAAGATGAATAATATAATTAAAAAACTAGATAAATTAATACCTAGTCCTCAGATTGAACTTGATTATAATAAAGATTATGAACTATTAATTGCCACTATATTAAGTGCTCAGTGTACTGATGTCAGAGTAAATAAAGTAACCAAAGTATTATTTGAAAAGTATGATATTTATACATTAGCTAAAGAAGATCAAAAAATAATCGAAAACATAATAAGACCTGTTGGCTCTTATACAAGGAAAGCTGAATTTATTATTAAAACATCAAAGATGCTTATTAAAGACTTTAATGGAAAAGTTCCTAATGACCGTACTTATTTAGAAAATCTTCCAGGTGTAGGTCGTAAAACTGCAAGTGTTGTACTAAAAAATCTATTTAATGAGCCAGCTATTGCTGTAGATACTCATGTAGCTAGAGTATCTAAAAGACTAGGGCTTGCTGAAGAAAACGATAGTCCTTATATAATTGAACAAAAATTAATAAAAATAATTCCTAGAGAGCAATTAAGCAAAGTAGGAGATCAAATACTTTTATTTGGTAGATACTACTGTAAAAGTAGAAGACCTTTATGTGAAAATTGTATATTAAGAAAGGAATGTAAAAAACCTCTTTATTAAATGAAAAAATCAGAAATTAATCTGATTTTTTTAGCAATTATTTCTAATGTTTAGAACAACACTATGAGTAATTAATCTATCATTATATTCAATTTTAGGTTTAATAATATACTGTGAATCACTATTCATAAAAGAGCAGTTTATTTCCGATGCATTCTCATAGCAAATATCGGTAATTTTTGAAATATTAGTTATATTTAAGCCATTATCTAAAACTCTTAAATAAGTTTTTCCTTGGCTTTTTAAATTTTTATAGTAATCTAAACTAATGCAAGGACTAGTAGTAAGTTCTACACTGCTAGAAGGCTGCGGAGTACTTGATACACTAACTGTTTTAGTTATTCCAGAGCTCATGTTGTCTTTAAAGATTGAATAACTTGTTTTAATAACAAATTTTGCATTACTTGATAAAATTTCATTATGAGCAAAAGAGTTATTTGATGTCCAGCCAAGATCTCGAAGACCAGAGCCAGTATCTATATATACTTGATAACCAACATTTCCAATATTTTGAGCATTATAATTAAGTCTTTGATTGAAGTATTTCTCAGCCCATTTAGTATATCCATTTTCAAAATATTCAGTTAAATAATCAGTATCAATAGCTAGGGGTGTACTAACAGGATCCCAAGTTAAAAGTGATCTTCCATTTTGATAACTTACTTCTAAGTTAGAAGGATTTTCTAATTTAGAGAATCTAGGTGATACTTCGTGAGGATTTGCTCCTTTTCTAAAGTATTCAGTTCTTCTTAAGTTACTTGGAGTAAATTCACTTGCTAACTGAACGGGATTAGTTTCAAGTTCAATTTCAGCAGCTACAACGCTTGATGGTGCTTTGAATCTAGAGTTTTTTTCCATGATATTTGTTGAAAGATATCTAGAGACTCTACTTCTTGCTGTACCAGCTACTCCCGATGTTAGATAATGTTCTGGAGTTGTTTTTTCATATCCAAACCATGAGGCAATTGTATAATCAGGACTATAAACCACTTGCCATGAATCAGGGATTGCACTTGAAGGTACGCCTAATTGTCTTTTTTCCGAAGCAGAGAAGGTTGAAGTACCGGTTTTACCACAAATATCAGTACCACTTACAGAACCTCCTGCAACAAATCCACTTGTGACCGAATATCTTAAAATATTATTCATAATAAATGCGGTTGAATCTCTCATTGCAGTTCTTTTCTCTGGTGTTACAGTATACACTTCATCAGTTTTTACAAATTCAACTTTAGTTACTGAATGAGGCTCAATATAAATTCCACCTCTAGCAAAAGTTGCATATGCACCAGCAAGTTGAACAGGATTTGTTCCATTGTAACCACCAATACTATGAGCTTCACTGATAAAGTTACCATCTTCGTACTGTGGTGTTAAACCAATTCCGGTTACAAATTCGTTTATTTGTTTTTGGGAAACTGCTTGGAAAGCCTGCAATGCCGGAATATTTCTTGATAACCCTAAAGCAGTTTTAATTGTCATAATTCCTTTATAGCCATAGTCCCAGTTTCTAATTGATACCCCATTACTATATGTATGGACATCATCTATAATCATTTGTCCGGTTCCCCAGTTTAAATGCTCTACTGCAGGACCGAATGCAAATAAAGGTTTAGCAGTTGATCCTGGATGACGATTAATTCCGGTTGCATAGTTTAACCCTAGGGCTCTTTGTTTATTTCTTCCAGCTCCAACCGCAGAAATGCCGCCTGTTTTAACATCAATTACCGCAATACCAGTTTGAATATCTTCATTAGGCCATTTGTATGCTTCTCCATCATTGACTTTATTAACAACTGCTTGTTTTTCTTTTTCAAAAGTTGTATAAACTTTCATGGATACAGAGAAGGGGTCTTGTCCAGTTCTTCTTCTAACCTCAGCTACAGCCGTGTCAATCATACCTTGATTTTCATCCATTTCACTGCTTGTTCTTGCTAGCATAGACTCAACTGAAATTGCTTTTGCTAGTTCATACTCTTCATCAGTTATGTAGTGGTGTCTTCTCATTAAGTTTAAAACTGTGTTTCTTCTAGATTCAGTTTTTTCTGGATTATGAAATGGGTCAAAAGCATTTGGTGCTTGGAATAATCCTGCAAGCATAGCAGCCTCGGCAAGGCTAACTTCACTAATAGGTTTATTGAAATAACTTTGACTTGCTTGTTCAATTCCATGTGCACTTCCACCTAAATAAGGTATATTTACATAAAATTCAATTATTTGTTCTTTGGTATATTTTTTTTCTATTTTAAACACTGACATATATATATCGGTAAATTTACGAATAATTCCTTTTATACCAGTACTTGTTTTATCAGTAAATTTTAATTTAACAATTTGCATTGGTAGGGTAGATGCTCCACCTGCACTACTGTTTCCAAGAAGTTGTCCAAATGATGCCTTTAAGAATCTAGGCAAATCAATACCTTTGTGTTGCATGAATCTTGAATCCTCGGTAGCAAGAATTGCATCTATTAAAACTTCAGGAAGATCATCATATGAAACTAACTCTCTATTTTCAGTTCCGATTCTAGCTATTTCAGTTCCATCTTTATAATAAAGTATTGATGATTCTTTAGCATATAGTTGTTCTTCTGAAAACTCTGGTGCTCCAATTATAACTATAATAATAAATGTTACTGCTACTATAGTTATTGATATTAAACCAAGCATAAATATTATTGCAATAATTTCCCAGATGTTTTTTTTCTTTTTGTTTTTCTTGTTTGTTTTAATTTTCTTAGGTTTTAATTTAATTTTCTTAGGTTTTAATTTAATTTTATTTCCTTTAGTTTTCTTTTTCATTTTTTCCTCCAATTAAATGTTTATCAATTATTTTAATATAATCTAAATAGGGATTATATTTTAATTCTATCAAAAAACCTTTCTTTTTTATATAGTCATAGGGAATACTTTTTCGATTACTATTTTGAGTAAAAGAGATAATGTCTTTTCCATCAAGTAAATAAATCAAATCATTTATTTCAAGTATTAGAAAAGATATACCACCATGATTAATAACTTTTTTTAAATGCTTAAGCTGATGACTATGTAAATTACTAAGTGGGAATGATGTTTTACTTTTAGTACTCTTAGCATCAAAGTCAATGTATTTTCCCTTATATAGTCCGACATAATCAAGTGTTGATTTACTTTTAAAATATCCTTTAGTTACGGTAGGCTTATTACTATAAGTAACTTTACCAATAGTAACCGGGGTAGGTTTTTTATAAATAACCGCAATATTTTTTTTCTCATAATATATATTTGTTTCATTAATTAAAAACTCCAGGCTCATACCTCTATTAGAGTAGTTTATATTTTTGTTAAATTCTTTTTTTGCTTTGCATGGATATTTCAATAACCTTCACCTTCTTAATTATATAACTAAATAAGATTTATTTCTAGCATCTCTTAAAAATTTGCATTCTTTTACACATTTTTATATAATACTTACATGAGGAGACAAATATGAAAATTAATACTTCTGATCTGGCAGTAATAGCAGTTAGAACTAGTCAATATCCTGAGGATAACAAGCCTGAGTTTTTACTTGTTGGCCGTAGTAATGTAGGTAAAAGTAGTTTTATAAACTCTTTACTAGGAAGAAAAAACTATGCAAGAACTAGTAGTAAACCAGGTAAAACTCAAACTTTAAACTTTTATTTATGTAATGATGAGTTTTATTTAGTAGACGTTCCTGGTTATGGTTATGCTGCTGTTGATAAAGCAACTCAAAAAAAATTTGGTTTAATGATAGAAGAATATTTAGTTAACCGACCTAATTTAAAAAGAGTATTTATGCTTATTGATGGAAGAATGAAATTAACCGAAAATGATGAAATAATGTATAATTATTTAAAGCACTATAATATAGATGTAACAATAGTCGCAACTAAATACGATAAAATAAAACCAAAAGATCGCAAAAAAGTTATGACTATGGTAGAAGAATCAATTGATTTTAACGAAGGTGATGACTTTGTATATTTCTCTAGTGTTACTAAAAAAGGTAGAGAAGCAATTTACCGTATAATTGACAATTCTCTTAAAAATGATATTTAATAATTTAATATTTTGATGTATACTAATTATAAGGAGCTTATGATGAAGAATAAAAAAGGATTTACATTATCAGAAATACTAGCTGTTATCATAATTTTAAGTTTACTACTTGTTATTGCTGTACCTGCGTCACAAGGAATAGCAAGTAAAGTAAATGAAAAACTTTTATCAACTAAAAAAAGTGTTTCTTTAAGTGCGGCGATTTTGTGGGGGCAAGATAATTTAAGTTGTTTTCAAGCGACCAATGTTTGCAGTAGTATTTTACAAAATGAATCTCCGTGTGACTCAAACTTTTATTGCAGGAGTATTAGCCTTGCTTCTTTAGCAGCCGAAGGATATATTGAGTATGATGATGAAGATAAAAAATTAATAACTAATCCAGTTAATAAAAAAAGTATGAATGATTTAAGAGTTGTAATTAAGGTACACAAAGAAAATAAAAACGTAACCGGATTTTACAAATAAACATTGATTATAATGTTTTTTTCTTGATATAAATAACCATATTAAGAATATAAAGGATAAAAATGAATAAAGTTATAAAAACTAATATATTTTTGTTTCTTTTAATATTAATATTATTAATAACAATAATATCTTTTTCATTTGCTTATTTTAATGCAAATATATTATCAAATGAAACAAATACAACGATAACTACTGGATCTGGCATTATGGAAATTACTTATAGTAGTGGTGATGTTATTAATATAACTAATGTATTTCCAAATAATAATCCATTTGTAATAAAAGAATTTACCATAACTGGAAAAAACTCTAATGATGAAAATATGCATTATCATTTACTATTAGTACTTGATGAAAATACATTTAGAAGTAGTGCCCTTACATATACACTCAAATCAAATAACATAGATGATAATGGATATACTGTACCTGAAATAATAACTCAAACTGGAATTAAAACCGATAAAAGAGAAATATTTCTAGGAAATGGAATGTTTACTCCGACAAATAATGAAGACAAAGTTCATAGTTATACATTAAAGTTATATTTTCCTAAAATAGAAAACTTTGAACATGGAATAGACCAAGGGAAAATATTTAAAGCCCATATTGAAACAAGAGATGGCTGGTTTCATCGTGGTGGGCATATTAATGCTGAACTTAGAGGCGGCAT
This sequence comes from Mollicutes bacterium, assembly GCA_012841465.1. Classification (GTDB taxonomy): domain Bacteria; phylum Bacillota_I; class Bacilli_A; order RF39; family UBA660; genus DUUS01. The sequence goes on along the minus strand of DUUS01000144.1, from coordinate 148 downwards.
CTTTTATTATCAAGATAGCAGTGGATCGCCCAGATATATTAATACTTTCAGACCTATTTTAACGCCCTTAATTCCATAAAAACCCATATTTAAAAGTTTGTTTTATTTTCTTTACTATGATAAAATTAAATAGATTTAAAGAGGTATT
>DUUS01000143.1 GCA_012841465.1 Mollicutes bacterium | reverse complement strand
TAAAATTAGATTTGGTATCAATAGAAGAGAACTTACCACTTTTTGAATTTTATGTCCACGGTTATCTTGAGGGCAATATCTTAACATTTAATTTAAATAATCTCAATTTAAAATATCAAAACAATATTCCATTTTTCAAAGCAGTTCTTTGTTACATGGCAATGGATGCCTATGGTCAATTAGTTGGGTTAGAACCGTATTATCTCTTTGATAGTATTATTTTATTAATAGAAGATGTCCTTTCTGATTATGATGGAGAATTAGAATATTTTAATTATAATTATGAAGGAATAAATTTGTTTCAATCAGGAACAGAATCTGTAACAGTAACCCTAGATTTAGATTATATTGAAGTTCCAGAAGAAATTATTGAAGAAGATAGTGATTCAGAAGATATAAAAGAAGAAATTAAAGATGAAATAATCGATGTAAACCCTCCAACAGGATTAAATACCCATTATTTATCTTTAAGTATTTTAGGAATTACAACCATATTTTCATTATTTAAGTTAAATAAGAAAAAATATTTGGTTTAAGACTTTGTAAAAAGTCTTTTATAATGGATTTTAGTTGATATATTCATAGCTATATAATATAATAAGTAAGAAGTTTTATCTAGGTTTAGATTTATCTTCCGGATTTGTACTTGGATAAAACAGATATTAAATTAAGGAGGAATTATGGCTTTAACTAAAGAGAAAAAAGCAGAGTTAGTAAAAAAGTTTGGAAAGAAAGAATCTGATACAGGTTCTAGTGAAGTACAAATAGCGATCCTAACTGAAGAAATAAATACGCTTACTGAACATTTAAAAATTCATAAGCATGATCATCATGCCAAGCGTGGTTTATTAATTAAAGTAGGAAAAAGAAAAAGTTTACTAGACTATGTTAGAGAAAATGATGTAGTAAGTTATAGAAAACTTATTAAAGACTTAAAATTAAGAAAATAGACGCTAATATTTTTAGTGTCTTTTTATTCAAAGAAAGAAGTGATAATAGTGAATAAAAAAGAATTTAACTTTGATTTTTTAGGAAGAAATATCACAGTTGAAATAGGAAACTTAGCTAAGCAAGCTGATGGATCAGCCTTAGTTAGATATGGCGATACCGTAGTTTTAACCGCAGCTGTAATGAATGACAATGAAAGTAATTTTGATTTTTTTCCGCTGCAAATAATTTATAATGAAAAATTATATTCGGTAGGTAAAATACCAGGTGGCTTTATTAAAAGAGAAGGAAGACCTAGTGATAATGCAACCCTAGCAGCAAGATTAATTGACAGACCTATTAGACCAATGTTTCCAGATAATTTTAGAAATGAAGTACAGGTAATCAATACAGTACTATCAGCAGATCCTGATAATTCACCTGAGATGACCGCTTTATTTGCTTCATCTTTAGCACTGGGAATATCAAAAATACCATTTGATGGACCAGTAGCAGGTGTAATAGTTGGTAAAATAGGTAAAGAATATATTATTAATCCAACTAGTGAAGAGCTTGAAGAAAGTATTCTTTCAGTAACAGTAGCTGGTACTAAAGATGATATATGTATGATTGAAGCAGACAGTAAAGAAGCAAGTGAAGAAGAAATTTTAGATGCACTTTTGTTTGGTCAAAAATATGTTAAAGAACTTTGTGAATTCCAAGAAGAAATTATTAAAGTAGTTGGAAAAGAAAAAACCGAAATTGTTTTAAAAGAAATCGATAAAGATACTGAAAAAGAAGTATTTGCCTATGGTGAAAAAAAGATGCTTGAAGCAGTTAGAATAAAAAACAAAATCGAAAGCTATGAAAAAATTGCCGAGGTAAAAGAAGAAATTATCAATTATATGCTTGAGAAATACCCAGGTGATGATAAAGTATCATCTGATACTAAAGAGCTAGTAAATAATTTAGAAGCTTCAGTAGTTCGTGATTTAATAATATCTAAAAAAGAAAGAGCCGATGGCAGAAAACCAAATGAAATTAGAGATCTATCATCATTTATTGATATATTACCTAGAGCACACGGGTCGGCAGTATTTACTAGAGGACAAACTCAAGTACTATCAGCAACAACCCTAGGTGCAATTGGTGAGCATCAGATTTTAGATGGACTAGGAATTGAAGATTCAAAAAGATTTATGCACCATTATAATTTCCCTCAGTTTTCAGTAGGAGAAACGGGAAGATATGGAGCTCCGGGAAGAAGAGAAATTGGTCATGGAGCACTTGGTGAAAAAGCACTACTGCAAGTAATACCATCAGAAGAAGAATTTCCCTATACTATTAGAGTAGTAAGTGAAGTTTTAGAAAGTAATGGCTCATCTTCACAAGCAAGTATATGTGCTGGATGTTTAAGTTTAATGGCAGCAGGTGTACCTATTAAAGCACCAGTTGCAGGTATTGCAATGGGGCTTATTACTAAGGGAAGAAAACATGTTGTTCTAACTGATATTGCTGGACTTGAAGATCATATCGGTGATATGGACTTTAAAGTAGCAGGTACTAGAAACGGAATTACCGCCCTTCAAATGGATATTAAAATAAAAGGTGTAACTAAATCTATATTAAAAGAAGCACTTTCGGAAGCTAAAAAAGCAAGAATCAAAATTTTAGATGTAATGGAGTCAGTAATTAAAGAGCCACGAAAAGAATTAAGTCCATATGCACCAAAGATAAAAATGATTCAAATTGATCCTGAAAAGATTAAAGATGTCATTGGTCGTGGTGGCGAAATGATTACTAAGATTATTTTAGAAGCAAGTAATGTTTTATCGGTAAATGATAAAGATGCTGTTAAAGTAGACCTTGAAGATGATGGAAGAGTTATTGTTTATCATACTGATTATGAAATAATTGATAAAACAATCAAAATGATTGAAGACATTATTAGAGAAGTTGAAGAAGGCGAGATTTATACGGGAACAGTTGTTAAAGTTGAAGACTTTGGATGTTTTGTTAAACTATGGGAAGGTACTGAAGGATTAGTCCATGTAAGTCAACTTGCCCATGAAAGAGTAAATAAACCATCTGATATTGTTAAAGTTGGCGATGAAATAATTGTTAAATCTTTAGGTTATGATAACCGTGGTAGATTAAATCTTTCTAGAAAAGAAGCCCTACCTAAAAAAGAATCTAAAAATAAATAAGTACAACCGTACTTTTTTAAATTGGAGTATTTATGTTAATCGAAAAACTAAAAGAAAATGAAGATAAAAATTATCTTAAATTTAATCAAAGAATTATAAAAACCAATCAAAAAATGATTGGAGTTAGAGTTCCTATATTAAGAAAAATAGCTAAAGAAATTAATTTAGATGATTTCCTTAAAGAATATAAGGGAGTGTACTATGAAGAAACATTTATCTATGGTTTATTAATAGGTAATTTAAAAGATAAAGAACTTATTAAAAAACATCTTATTTTATATAGTAAAGAAATAAAGGACTGGTCTCAGTGTGATTCTCCTGCAAGTAATTTAAAGATAATTAAAAATAATAATGAATATTTCTTAAGTACTATTGAAGAGTTATTATCAAGCACTGAAGAATTTGAAGTTAGATTTGGACTCGTATTACTTTTATTTCATTATATTAATGATCAGTATATAGATTATATATTAAAAGTCTCTATTAGTATTAAAAGTGATTTATATTATATTAATATGGCACTTTCCTGGCTACTTTGTGAATGTTTTATAAAGTATGAAGAAAAGACAGATATTTATATATCACCAAAATATTTAAATAATTTTGTTTTAAATAAAACTATTTCTAAAATAAGTGATTCCTATAGAGTACCCTATAAAGTTAAATTAAATCTTAAAAAAAGAAAAATTTAACTTTTTTTCTTTATAAATATTAGTGAATATATTACTATCATTATTGATGAGAGACCTATTAAAACAATAAAACTTGCTGTGAGATATCTAATAACATCATAGAAGAGTATATCAGTAGTAACTATTTCTTTTAAATAAATAACTGGAACTAAAAACATAACTTCAATAATATATGAAGTAAACAAACTTATTCCGAAAGCAGTATATCTATTAGCAAGCTCTGTTATTAAATCTAAAGATGCGATAAATATAGATCTTGTTAATACATAAATAATTAAGATACCTATAAGTGATATATCAATAAAGTTATAAAATACATAATTATTTTCAATTAAACTACTATTTAAACTTTCAATTAAAGAATTATTCCAAAATGGTAAATTAATAATTAAATAGAGTAAAATATAAAATAATAGGGCAGTAAAAACAGAAGTTTTAATCGCATTTTTAGAATCTTTATAACTAAACTTAGTTAAAATAATACCAAGAATTAAATAAGAAATTCCTGATAAAATAATCATTAAACTAACATCTAAGTTAGAAGCAATATTAATAAATATATTTTTAAAAAAGATTCCAATAATTAAAATAATGTTTAAAATAGAATTATATATATAAAGCTTCATATTTTATCACCTTTTATTCTATATCAAATATACAAGTAATTAGATTATAAGTCAATTTAAATTTTGAATGTAAAAACCTTAAAAAAGTGTAAAATGTCTGCTTATGTCGTAAAAATATTGTTTGAACTTATAAAATATGTTATATTTGAAGTGTAAAAATACAGAATATAATAAGGAGTGTATTAGAAATGAAAAAGAAATTACTCTTGCTAATAATGTTATTTATCTTTCCAGTGATGGCTGGAGCTGAGGAATATGCTATTGAGTATAAAGTAGGGGATGCGGTATTAGTAAACATTATTGAGGGAGAAGACCCAAGATTGTTTCATGTAATTAGACATAGTGCCCCACAAGATAATTATGTATGGCTTCTTTATCATGGAAATGTTGGACATGTAGTAGATGGACATTTTGAAAGTTCGACTGTTTATGATCAAACAGTTCCTCCAATTGATGAACATGATCCTGGAAAAGAAGCAACAGTTATTTTAGAAGAATCTATAGCTGGTGGAATATTAGCTGGCGGAACTGCCGATTGGAAGACCGCTGAAACGCCTAGACTTTTAAATTTATCTGACCTTAATCATTTAGGATTAAAAAAAGATTCAACTGGTGATTATTATATACCTGCTGATAAACCGTATTTAGCTCCAATTCTTATAGAAGGATTTAATCAGCCCGATTTATATAATTACTGGACAATGATTCCTGATCTAGAAGCAGAAAATGCTTCAGTATATGCAGTTATTTATAATGAAGATTATGATGGTGATAGCTTAACACCACTTGCACATATAAAATCTCATGATATATCTCAAATAGATATTAATCCCAAGTTTTTAGTTAGACCAGTAGTTAAAGTAGATAAAACTTATATTGATTGCTTTGCAGATGAACCTGAGCCAGAACCAGAGCCAGAAGATGTTCCAACTTCAGAAACTATTATCCCTTTAGAAGTAACTCTAATTGCTGGGGTGGCTCTAGTTAGTTATGTTTTAATAAAAAGAAAAGATTTGTTTTATAAAAATTAAGGCATGTGCCTTTTTTTTTATGTTTCTTTATTATATAATAGTAAAGAAAGTAGGACATATGAAAAAAAGAATTATTGGAATAATCGGTATTTTAATTACTTTTATAACCGCTACATTTATAGTTTCAACAATTATTTTAAATAGTGATAAAATATTAAATAGTTTTAGTATTATTAATGTTGATAATAAAGGTTATGTTTTTTCACTTAATTTTGAGAAGGTAAAAGCTGCTTCTTACTATGAGGTGGTTATTTATAATGAAAATAATCAACAAGTTTTTGTAAATGAATATGAAGATACTAATATAAATCTTGATTTAAATATGCTTCAATATGATTCTGAATATAGAATAGTAATTTATGCTTATGATAAAGAAAACAACAGTAAATCAGTAAATAATCCCTATACATTTACTTATACTGAGCCAACTTTTAGTTTAGAAAGTGATCTTATCTTAAATGATGAAGAAGATTATGAACTTATAATAGATGGAGATTTATCAAGTAAAGATTATAAAATATTAATATTAGATAATGACTATGTTATTTTTGAAGATGAATTAAAAGATAATACCTATACAATAGATAAAAAATATTATCAAAACATGATGCAAAAATTAGATATCGAAATAAGAGATGAAAATATTTCAATTAGTAAAATAAGTCTTTTTAATAAAATGAGTCCAGTAAGTGATATTAAAATAACTAATCCTGAAAATGGGTCTATATTAGATTATAATGATGTTATTTTAACCTATGAAGGTGGAGATAACGCTACTAGTTATATGGTTGAAATATATGAGGGAAAAAGATTAATTAAATCTACAAGTGTAAGAAAAAACAGGGCAGTAGTATCTTCTAGCTTTTTTGAAAAATCTAAAAAATATAAAATAGTTGTTAAAGCTTTATATAATGATTATGAAGAATATACTAAAACTAGCCAGGTTGAATTTGAAATGAATGAAAAAGATACTTTAAAACCAGCATATATTAATAGACACTGGAAAAATGTTAAAAAAGGAACCACTATAACTTTAAATAATCCCAATGATATCGGAAATATATACTATACAATAGATGGAAGTGATCCCACAGTTGAAGGAAAAAAATATATTGACCCAATAGTAATTAATAAAAACACTTTAATAAAAGCAGTAGTGATGGAACCTAATATGAATAATAGTTTCGTAACAGAATATAACGTAAGTATTGGTGAAAAAGATCTTTATAAAGTATATTTAAGTCCATCAAATCAAATAAAAAATATAGGAGTAGCTAGTACTGGTTATACTAATGAAAGAGTTGAGATGAATGATTTAACTAACTATATTGAAAAAAGACTGCAGGGTCATAATATAAAATTATATCGCAATAGTCCATATTCAGGACTTAATCAGTGGGTTGCTGATTCAAGATATTTAGGGGTTGATCTGCACCTGGCTATTCACTCTAATGCAAGTATTAATCATAATGTCTTTGGTATTGAAACTTGGATAGATGAAGAGTCTAGTCCTTCATATAGTTTAGCTAATTTATTTCAAAATGCTCTGCTGGATATTTATTATACTGAAGAAGAAGGATCAAACAGAGGAGTAAAGTATGCTTTTGGTGCATTTGGAGAGGTTAATCAATTATATGTACCATTTGGTGTGCTTTTAGAAATAGCTCACCATGATCATGAAAAAGACGCTGCCTGGATTATGCAAAATAAAGAATTAATTGCTAATACTATAGCTGATACTATTCTCAAATATTTTGGCTTAATTTGATGAAAAGGTTTAAAATAACAAAATAAAGTATTATGATTACCTAAGAGGTGATAGTGTGGCAGAAATATATGCAGAATTAATTGAAAAAGCAGTCGAAACTAATAGATTATATAAGGAGTTTACAATAACCGAGAAATCTTGACAAAATATTCATTTAATAATACAATGTTATCAGTAAGAAGGTTGGTTATATGATGAATGACAAATTATTTTTAACGCCTCAAGAAATACTTGAAAAGGACTTTAAAATAGATGCCAGAGGATACCGAATGCAAGAGGTTGATAAATTTTTAGATATGGTTATTAGAGATTATACCGAATTTCTTAGAATGATTAAAAAACTTGAAGAAGATAATATTCATTTAATAAATGATAACAAAAAACTTCAAACTGAATATCGTAGATTAAAGGAAAATATTAGTGCATCAGAATCTAGTAGACAATCAGTTTCAAATATTGATTTGTTAAAAAGAATTAGTAATTTAGAAAAAATAGTATATGGTGAAGATTAATATCAGGACAAACGCTGCTAAGCAATTAGTAGAGGAAAGTCCATACTCGCAAAATCTGAGATGATTTTAGTGTTTGTGCTAAGGGAAAAAATAACCTTAGGTAGTTATTACTAACGGCTTTGAAATAACCTTAAATGGTTAGAGTAAATATAAAAGTGCTAAAGAGACGAGTATACTTGGAAACGAGTATAGTGGAACGTAGTAAACCCCACAAGCGAGAAACCCAAATTTTGGTAGGGGAATCTTTCAAAGTAAAATGAAACTAAGAAAGAACCGCAAGGTAGATAAATGTTTGTCACCTACAATTGTAGGTACAGAATATGGCTTATATGATATTATATTTTTACTAAAAAGGAGTGAACATTCACTTGATAGAAATAGGACAGGCACTTAAAAGTGCTCGGGAATCCTCAGGATTAAAAATAGATGAGGTAAGTAATGATCTTGAAATACCAGTACTTGTTTTAGAGCAAATTGAAGAGGGAAGTATTGGAGCATTCAAGGACATTTTTAAATTGAAAGAATACTTAAAATTTTATTCAAGATATTTAGGTCTTGACGAAGATGAAATAATTGATGAATTTAATGAGTATATGTTTGAAAAAACCAGTAAAATACCAATGGATGAAATTGAAAAAGTGATTAAAGAAAAAACTGAAGAAGAAGATAGATTAGCCTCGCCCTATACAAAGGCGGCACCAAAAAGTAGTGATAAACAATTTGTTCTCATAGTATTATTAATAATAATACTCGTTATCATCGCTATATTTTGGAGCGTAAAACAAATTACTTAGGAGGAAGTATGAATTTACCAAATAAAATAACAATGGGAAGAATAATCTTAGCAATTGTAATAATTCTAATTTTAATATTTCCATTTCATGAAATTAATGTAAAATGGCCTACATATTTACTTGCAGGAAAGATAAATATTAACATCAAATACATTGTAGCAGGCGTTCTTTTCATGATTGCAAGCTTTACAGATTTTTTAGATGGAGCTATTGCTAGAAAGAAAAACATCGTAACAGATTTTGGAAAAGTGATGGACGCTATTGCGGATAAGATTTTAGTAAATGGAGTATTAATTGCTCTTGCCTATGATGGATTTCTTCCAATTGCAATACCAATTATAATAATATCAAGAGATACCTTTGTTGATTCAATTAAAATGGTAGCAGGATCAAAAGGAAAAGCAGTAGCAGCTTCAATATGGGGTAAAATAAAGACTGTGTTTATGATGGTAGGGCTAACTATGATATTCTTTTATAATCTGCCATTTGAACTTTTTAATGTATCTTTAGGATATTATTTAGTAGTTATCGCAACTGTTTTATCTGTTTATTCAGGATTTCAATATTATATAGTTAATAAAAAATATTTAAAAGCTAAGTAACAAATAATGAAAATTACAGATATTTAAAATCTACAGAACGAATGTTCGAAAAAAGTGTTGACAAACACTTTTTTATATTATAGAATTAATTTGGAAGGAAGAAATAGGTGAGAAACTTGAAAAAATCTGCGGAAGATAAAAAGAAAGATCAAGCACTAGAACAAGTACTAGCTGATATTGAAAAACAATTTGGTAAAGGTGCAATAATGAAACTTGGAGCTGAGGAAACAAGAGAAGTTGATGTAACATCATCAGGTTCACTAACTCTAGACATTGCTCTAGGAGTTGGAGGATATCCAAAGGGAAGAATTATTGAAATATATGGACCAGAATCAAGTGGTAAAACAACTGTCGCACTTCATGCAATAGCTGAGGTTCAAAAAGCAGGAGGAAGAGCTGCATTTATAGATGCTGAGCATGCTCTTGATCCAGTCTATGCTAGAAATTTAGGAGTAAATATAAATGAATTACTTTTAAGTCAGCCAGATACAGGAGAGCAAGCACTTGAAATATGTGAGGCGCTTGTTAGAAGTGAAGCTGTTAACATAGTGGTAATCGACTCTGTAGCAGCACTGGTACCAAAAGCAGAGATAGATGGAGAAATGGGAGATTCCCATGTCGGACTTCAAGCTAGATTAATGAGTCAAGCTCTAAGAAAATTATCTGGTACAATTAGTAAAACAAATACAACTGCTATCTTTATTAATCAATTAAGAGAAAAGGTTGGAATTATATTTGGTAATCCCGAAACTACACCTGGGGGAAGAGCACTTAAGTTCTACTCAACAATAAGATTAGATATTAGAAGAGGAGAACAAATTAAAACAGGAGATAACATAACTGGTAATAAAACTAATATAAAAGTTGTTAAAAACAAAGTTGCTCCACCATTTAAAGTAGCAACCGTTGATATTGTCTATGGTGAGGGAATTAGTAAAACAGGAGAACTTGTTGATATTGGAAGCGAACTTAATATTATTGAAAAAAGTGGTTCATGGTTTAGTTACAAGGGTGAAAAAATTGGACAAGGAAGAGAAAACATTAAGTTATATTTAAAAGATAATCCTAAACTAGCTAATGAAATCGAAGCAAAAATAAGGGATGCATATAAAAAGAAAAAGGAGAAAGCCGACTAAAATTTCTTTTTTTCTTTTTTTCTTGCATTATTTCGGAAATGCTTTTATAATATAAATGTAGGAGCAAACTACAAAAAATGGGAGGAATTTATTATGGACTTTAATACTACTTCCATTTTAACTCTTTTTATTGGATTAATATTAGGCGGAGGCGCTATCTATGCGATAATAATTTTATCGGGCGCTGGAGCCGGTAAAAAAGCAGAAAAGATAATTAGTGATGCTAAACGTGAATCAGACAAACATCGAAGAGATAGCATTATAGAATTAAAAGAAGAAACATTTAAATTAAAACAAGAAACAGAAAAAGAAATTAAAGAAAAAAAAGCTGAAATTTTAATTAGCGAAGAACGATTACTTCAAAGAGAAAAATCTTTGGATAAACGTGAAGAGATGCTACATAACCGTGATGAACTTTTAGAAGTAAAAGATAATAATTTAAATGCACTGCAAAAAGAATTACAAGAAAAAGAATTAAAAATGGATGAACTTCTTAAAGAAGAAGTTAGTAGACTAGAAAAAATATCTAATCTATCAAGAGAACAAGCTAGAGAACAAATTTTAGAGCGCGTTGAAAATGACATGTCGATTGAAATAGCTTCATTTATTAAGGAAAAAGTATCCGAAGCTAAATTAGAAGTTGACAAAAAATCTAAAAATTTATTAGTAAGTTCGATGGAACGTTATGCAAATGATGTTACCACAATACAAACAGTAAGTACGATAGACTTACCTAATGATGAAATGAAGGGTCGCTTAATAGGTCGTGAAGGAAGAAACATCAGAACTATTGAAGCAGTTACTGGAGTAGATTTAATTATTGATGATACTCCTGAAGTAATCGTAATTTCGTCATTTGATCCATTCAGAAGAGAAATTGCTAAAATTACAATTGAAACATTAATTAAAGATGGGCGTATTCATCCTACAAGAATTGAAGAAATATATGATAAAGTTTGCAAGGATATGAACGCTAGAGTTACAGAAATTGGAAATGAAGCAATCTATGAACTTGGATTATCAAAGGTTGACCCTGAATTAGTTCATTTAATCGGAAAATTAAATTTTAGAACTAGTTATGGACAAAATGTTCTTACACATTCGAAAGAAGTAGCTGAACTTGCTGGAATTATCGCAGCAGAAATCGGCGAAAATGTTCAAATAGCTAAAAGAGCAGGTCTACTTCATGATATCGGAAAAGCAATCGATAATGAAATTGAAGGTAGCCATGTTGACATCGGTGTTGATCTTGTTAAGAAATATGGGGAAAATGAAATTATTCAAAATGCAATCGGATCACATCATGGTGATATTGAAGCAACAAGTATAATTTCAGAACTAATTAGTATTGCTGATACTTTATCAGCCGCTAGACCAGGTGCTAGAAACGACACCATGGAAAACTATATCAAGAGATTAGAAGAACTTGAAAACTTAGGTAACAGTTTCGAAGGCGTAGAAAAAACTTATGCAATGCAAGCTGGTAGAGAAGTAAGAGTTATAGTTAAACCAGATGAAATTGATGATTTAGCATCATTTAAAATTGCTCGTGAGATGAAAGAAAAAATTGAAGAAGAGATGCAATATCCTGGTACTATAAAAATTACTGTTATTAGAGAAACTAGAGCCCAAGAAGAAGCTAAATAAGCTTCTTTTTTAATGAAAAAACCCTACTGATACTTCAGTAGGGATTTATATTCTTTAATAAAATAGGCATCTGTCATACCAGCGATGTAGTCTATTACTTTTCTTTCATTAGTATTATTTCTTTTATATTCATCATTCATATTATTTAAATATTTATTATATATGTCTGCTTCAAAAACATCATTATTTAAAAAATATAAATTTGTTTCAAAAACAATATTAAACATATTTTCAATCTCTAATAAACTTTCTTTGCTGTTTGCTTTGTAATATATATATTCATAATTAAATTCTTTTAAATCTTCAATTGCTTTATAAATATAATCACTTACTTTTAAATAAGGTTTTCCATAACTATTTTTAATTAAATCCAAGATAATATTATTAATAATATTTTTATTAGAATCACCAATAATTTTAGTAACACTTTTAGGAAGGTCTTCTATTTTAATAATACCTAATTCAATTGCATCTTCGATGTCACGACCTAAATAGGCGATGATATCACTTATTTTAACTACACATCCCTCAAGAGTCATGGGAACTAACTGTGGATTTTTATCTTGGTAACTTAAATCTAAATCATTTAGAAAATCTTCCGTACTTTTTTCTTTAGGATAATATTTATCTAAAGTTATTTCTCCATTATGACATAAGATACCGTCTAAAACTTGAATGCTAATATTTAAATCTTCAATGACCATTAAGTTTCGAGCACTTTGAACATTATGATGAAAGTATCCTTCATTATGTTTTAAACTTAATTTACTAAGAATTCTTTCTCCAACATGTCCAAATGGTATATGACCTAAATCATGACCAAGAGCAATTGCTTCAATTAAATCTTCATTTAATGAAAGGGCTCTACCAATTGTTCTTCCTATTTTACTAACAAGTTGAACATGAACCATTCTAGTTTGAATATGATCGTTTTCTGGTCTTGTAAATACCTGAGTTTTATCCATATATCTGGTATATGATTTAGTATGAATAATTCTATCGATATCTCTAAAATAATTTGGTCTAATATCTGGAGTAAACTCTTTTAATCTAATTGATTCTTTATCAAAGGTAGCATATTTACTATATAATTTTTCTCTCTCTAGCATAATTTTTTCAATATTCATTTTATTCTCCTAACGCATATTTGTAATAATTATTTTCAAGAATGTTTTTTGATACCACAAATTTATTATAAACAATGTTATTAATGCTATCAACATAATCATCATCTATGTTTTCAATATAGGGAATAAATAATTTTTTAGTAGCATCATATTTTCCTTTATCACTAATCCAGCTTCGATCATTAAATATAACCAATCCTTCATGGTCACTTAAAATATCTTTTCCGATTAATAATCTTGAATCAAATTTAATATTAAATAAGTTTAGAATAGTTGGAAGAACATCTAAACTATGTGATATTTTATCAACATAAATAGGTTCTTTTATAGTATTGTTCCAGATAATTAAATGGTTCTTATGAAGATCAAATTTCTCATCATTTATATCCATAACTGTTTTAATTTCTGAAGTTTTTAATCCATAGGGATAATGATCAGAGCTCATAGCAATTACCGTATTATCTAAAATACCTTTTTCATCAAGTTTTTGAATTAATAACTCAAGAGCACGGTCTAGTTCAATTTGAGTTGCTAAATAAGCTTTTATTGAATTATTGTAATCTAAGTGATCAACAAATTTTTTGTTTTTATAAGCCATGTTATTACCTATAAAATTATATTCAAGGTGACCGCTTACAGTAAGAAAATAGGTCATAAAATTTTCTTCATTGCTATATAATTCAAAAGTAGAATCTATCATTTCAAAATCACTTTGTGGCCATGATTTACAATTTATTAATTTTTCCATTCCATTGCCACAACCCATATAGTTATAACCCATATTAGGATGAGAACGGTGACGGTTATAATATCGATAAGTACCATTATGATAAGCATTTGTTATATATCCTAAATTAGAAAAGACATTACCAAAGGCATAGGGAAGACTAATATTATATGACCTGGACATACTCCAAACACTTTCTTTAGGAAGAAGGCTAGTAAGGGTAACATACTCACCATCACTTGTGCTTGTATAATAAACTGGAGTATAAAAATTGTTAAAAACAAAACCATTATTAACAAGTTTGTGTAAGGTAGGAGTTAAGATAGGATCTACCGCAACCGGGCTAAAAGCCTCCGCAACAATATAAATTAAATTCATTCCTTCAAACACCCCTGAATACTTGTTTTTTTTAGTTGGACTTTCATTTTTAAAATAATTATGAAGGGATGCTATATTACTATTTTTTTCATTTTGTATTAAATTATCAAAATCAATATTTATCATATTATATTCAATAATTTCTTCGACAGGTATTTCTTCTTCAGGCTTTATTTCTTGAGTTACTAAAACCTCTTCTTTAAAGTTAGTTATAACTCTTTTTATATCAATTCTCATTGTAGTAAGTAGTCCGAGTGTTTTTGTAGATTGAATCGGAGCATGCTTGTTAAAGTAAAGATTTTTAGCTGAATAAATAGTTGTTTTATCAAAATTTAAAGAAGTAATCGATAAAACATAAAATAAAATTAATAAAGCAGTATTTATTAAAGTACATTTATAATCACAGTCAGTAATAAATATTAGATGCCTATAAACAAGAAGTAAGATAAATGGAACAAGCAATAATATTATTGGCAGGATATTATTTAAAATAACTTTAAATATTTGTCCAAAGAATTCAAAAACTTGTCCTCCGTTAAAAAAAGAATATATTGAAACTATATTTCCATAAAATTGAAAGTTAACAAACTGTACTAAAAAAAGTAAAGTAATTATACCAATTGACGAAATAAATATTATGTTATTTATTTTTTTATTAAATAAACTACTAATTAAATTTATAAACATGCTTGTAAATAATGTAAAAATACTAATATAAATAAAACTTTTTAATGTAAATGTTTTAAATATAAAAGCTTGATAGACAAGTTCAAAATAAAATAAAATTAAAAAAATAAGCAAAAATTTAGTTCGCTTCATAATAAAACCTCTTTATAAATTATATCATATAGATGTAACCAAAATGAAGCAATAT
>DUUS01000024.1 GCA_012841465.1 Mollicutes bacterium | reverse complement strand
ACATCTTTAATTTGAACATCTTCTAAACTTTTAGGTTTAGTATTAGATTCATCACTTAGATATTTTTTATTAAATCCAATTCCAAGATTTACTTCATAGATAGGTAGTGCTCCTTCTTTATTAAAATATCTTTTATAAAGAGTTTCAAACATAGAAGTTTCTTCATTAGTTTTATCATAAGCAATAACAAAATACTCTTCATCTGGTAAATCAAGCATTGTTCCCATTAGTATTTCAGTATAACTAATAGTTTCTTCTACCTCTTCTACTTCTTCTTTTTTATTTAATATTTTTTCGGTAAAAAAATAAAGACCGACTGTTACAAGTATTATTACTAGTGTAATAATAAGTAAAGTTTTAATTTCTTCACTTGTATTTTTTTCCATAAAACATCACCCTTAAATAAGATTTTATCACATGATAAAAAAAGAAGCAATTATTTTTTATCAATAACTGCTTCTTAAATATTACTCCACAATATTTCTTAATTATACAAACTAAGTTTCATATCGAGGTAATAATGTGCAATAAGTAATACTTGTATGCACACTACTATTTTGTGTTAAAAGTTAGTTTTAATTGAACCAGTTTTTTCCATTTCTTTATTCTCTCCAAGAGAATTTAAACTCATACCAATAACAAAGATATAAGATAAGAAATAAATCCAAAGCATAAGAATAGCTATATTAGAAAGACCACCATATAATAGATCATACCTACTAAAGTTTGTTGTTAAAAATCTATAAAACATTGTTACAAGTACCCATCCGATTGTAGTAAAGGCAGCTCCTAAATTAACCTTAGAAGAAGGAAGGGGTTTATCTGGAGATATTGTATAAATAACTTTAATAATCATAAACATAATAAGCCAAGAAATTGGTCCTTGAATTATCTTATATAGAGGTGCTATTACAGAAGTTATATTAAAATAATCAAGAGCTGATATAATTCTCTCTCCATAAGCAGGAACAAGCATTACAAATAATACTAGGATAACAATCGCAATTGTTAAAACAATTGCTTTAAGTCTTCTTCTCCACCAAGAAGATTGTTTTATATTATATATTTCATTACTAACAAAAATTATCGAATCAGCCCCACTAGATGCTATGTAGAAAATATTAATGAATAAGATTAAAACTGTTATATCTACTTTATCACCACTAATAATTGGCATAACCATCTTGGCTACTTCAGATGAAAAATTAACTTCAATTGCTCTTCCGATTGTATCAATAGAAATACCAAATATATTAGCCCCGTACACTATTAATGTTATAACCGGTACTAATGATAAAATAACAAAGAAAGCTATCTGCCCAGGCAAAATAGCTGTCTCTGGAAGTTTTATAATACTCCAAATATCTTTTATAAATCTCTTTAACTTTTTTATCATTTGTTAGCCTCAAGATTCTCTTTGTTATCTCTCATTAATATACTTGCTTCATTAATCGCATCATCTATTAATTTTAAATCATCTTCAATCATACTAAATCCAAATGCTGCTCCATATTCATAAGGAAGTTCTTTAAATTCCTTATTTAATTTCTTTATATAATTTAAAACTTGTTTTTCACTATAACCAACTAAATAAACCATAAACTCATTTCCATCGGTTCTGATAATCTCTGAGTTGTCTAATTGAGTCTTAATTAAACTATTAGCAGCTGATTTAATTTGTTTATCTCCCTCATCATGTCCAAAGGTATCATTTAAGTATTTAACATTATTTAAATCAATAATTATAACTGCTTGAGGATATATTGTATTTAAATTCCAAGAGTCTTTCTTTTCATTTAAGTAGTTTCTATTTTTAAGTGATGTTAAAACATCAACAAATTTTAATTTTTCATCTTTTTTAATCTTAGTATTAAGTTTTAATTTATTTTTAGTAAAATAAAGTATAAAACCAAATAATAATAAACCAGTTATTAAAAGTAAGGTATATTTAGCAATACCAGAGATAATATTACCACTTTTAGCAGTCTCTTTATAACTGATAATTCCTCTACTTATCATTTCTTTATCATCAAGTAAATTAGCATATACTTTAAATAATTTATAAAAAGCATCGGTATTATTAATATATCTAAATGAATAGTTATCATTAGTATATCCAGTTAGATTTACTTTATAATTTTTAATGTTTTTATTAACATAATAATTATAAAATTCTGAATCCACTACAATTACTTCTCCTTTTTTAGAAGCTTTAAATAATTCTTTTTCACTAGAGTAAGTATTTACTTTAATTCCTGGAATCTTATGTATATAACCATGTAATTTAGTGTTTTCTATAACTCCCACATTTGAAAGTTGAGTAATACTACTAATAACAAGGTTATCCTTAAGGGGACTAATAACATAATATTTATTATTTAAATTTGTATAAATATCAAAATGGTCTAACTTTAGATTAGTATTATCAAATATTAAATCAACACTACGGTCATTAAAGTTTTTAACTAAACGCTCTACATTATTAAATTTATTAAAAACAAACTCAGCACCACTTAATTTAGAAAATTCTTCTAAATAAGAAAGAGCTATCCCTCCATAGTTAGAACTCGCCATTGTTTCATAGGGACTACTGAAAACCAAACCATATTCATAATCCCGATTAGTTAAAGTATCTACTTCAGCCTGACTTAAACCTAGTTTATCAACAAATAAATCAAGCATATTGCTATATAATGATTCTTCATATTCATTATTAATCCAGTAATTATAATGTTTTTCAACAATACCATTAAAAACATCACTAGATCCTAATCTAATAAAATAGTTAATAAGTAAGTCACTTAAATGATAGACTACTTTATAACCACGATGTGCTATGTCTCCCACAAGCTCATTTTTAGGTCCGATTATATATTTAACTTCACCGGTTTCAAAAGCACTTATCATATCTTCATAGGTATCAAAAGTATGGTAAGTCATTTGAGTATTATAACTTGGTGTAATCCTAGAAAGAGTTTTAGAAGTAAGTCCAATCGTACTACCACTTATATCACTAAAAGAAGTGATAACATCTTCATTTTTACCTACTACAACATAATAATCTTGATAAATAAGTAGGTCTTCATCACTCATATTTTCACTTAAATAAAACCCAAGTTCATTTTTAACATCACTGCTATCATCTATAAGTTTATTAAAGGTAACTTCATAACTTTCTTCAAAACTTGTTAAAAACTCGAAGAAAACTCCCTCTCCATCATAACCAAATATATTAAGTTTATTAGGCATATTAATATTAATTAAATTTGTTTTATTATCAGCTATCCATTTTTGCTCTGCTATACTTAATCTATTTTCATCATGAAAATATCTTTTGTAAATAAATACTGATAATATTAGTACTAATACTACTATTACAATAGTAATTATTACTTTTTTTAAATTTTTCATTGTTTCTCCCTACTCAGCGTGATTAGTCCATGAAATTATTGTATTATCACTTTTTTTATAACCCATAATAGGAAAAGGTGTGTCTTCACTATCTTCTGCCATATCAATCGCAAAAGATATATCATAGACATTCTTTTGATCTTCTTCTATCTTATCTAAAGTACCAATTGCTATATTTTTAGAAGCACTTATCTTAGGTTCATTAATATAAAAATTAATATATAAGATTTTACCTTTAATTCTTAAAGAAGCACGGTCAACATTTTCATGCTCTTCAATAAAATCTTTAATCTCTTTAATCTGATCATCAGTAATCTTTACAGTTTCAAGACCATTTAATCTATCCCCATAAACACTACCACTACTTTGATTAAAGAAAGAATAAACCAAAACTCCTAGCATTAAAGCAACACAAAAAATAGAAATTGCCATTAAAATAACAAAAACTCGATTAGATTTATAAAACTCTTTAAACTTTTTCATTTGCCACCTCTTAAGTAAATTTATTATACTATATAACTTTTTATAATTCAATTTTACAAATGTCGATTTATTTGTAAAAATTGTAATCGCTTATTTTATTGATACGAGCATATATCCAATAGATGTTTACAAACTTATAATTTAGAATATTTTCTCTATACACAATTAAATGGAAGCCCGCTGTCCATTATTTTTGCAGGAGGCTCTTGCAAAATTATCTATTCACTTTTATCTTCTAATACCGTTTCTAGCTCTCTATTTAAATATTTAGGTAATTCTTCTAAATATTTGTATTCTGCAACAGTTATTGGGCTATTTAAATTTTTTAATGAATATTCAGCACTTAATCGTTTTTTCTCTTTACATAGCAGTATTCCAGTAGTTGGATTATCTTCTTCTTTTTTATTTGCTCAAGAAATAAGACCTGTTTATGTTTGGAAAAACCTTAGTATAAATGTTCACTTTCTTTCTTGTTTTGTATCATTAATAATATTATTAGAAAAAAATATATAATTTTATCAAAAATCACTACAAAATAAAAACGTTGTGAGTCTTTTATAATCAGGCTTACAACATTTTAGCTGTCAAACAAAAGTTATTAAAACAAATAAATGAAAAAGGATAACTTTATAAGTTTTCTTTGTAGTACTCTAGCATATCTCTTTCTTCATTTAAAGTTGTTTTATCTCCGTGTCCTGGATAAATTATTAAATCGTCATAGCTTAGAATGTTTTCGATGCTTATTTTCATATCTTCGTTGTTTCCGCCTAAATCAGTTCTTCCAATTGTGCCCTTAAAGATAAAGTCTCCTGAGAATAATATATTTTCAAATAAGAAACTTATCGAATCATTTGTATGACCTTTTGTTTTAATGACTTCAAATTTAAAGTTATCTATTTTATTTAATCCTTCTTTTAAGTTATCTAAGTTATATATAGGTACTTCTTTAAAATAAGGAAGTGCCCCTATGTGGTCATCATGATTATGAGTTATTAGGATTCCGATAATATTACCATCTACTTCTTTTATTATTTTTTCATAATCAGAGCCCGGATCGATTATTAGATTATTATTATCTTTATTTAATATATAACAGTTTGTTTCTAGAAAACCTACTTTAACTACTTTTATCTTCATTATTAATCATCTCTTCTATTTTATCTTCATCCCATATGGTTATATTTAACTCTATAGCTTTATCATATTTTAAACCTGGATCTGTACCTACAATAACAACATCAGTATTTTTAGATACACTACTAGAATATGTTCCCCCACTGTTTTCAATGAACTTTTGAATATCTGATCTACTAAAGTTTTCAAATGATCCTGTTATAACAAATCTTTTGTTTTCAAATTCTTCATTTAAATTTATAGTATCTCCTATATATTTAGTATTTAATCCCTTTTCTTTTAAAGTGTTTATTAATTTAATATTATTTTCATCACTAAAGTATTCTTTTAAGTTGTTTGAAAGTATTTCTCCTATATCAGGGAGGTTTATTTCTTCATTAATAGATACTTCAATTAAATTATCAATATTATTATATTTTTTAGCAAGAGTCTTAGCAGTTTTTTCGCCTATTCCTTTAATCCCTAAACCAACTAGAAGATTTTCTAAAGAGTTTTCTTTTGATTTTTCAATATTATCAAGAAGTTTACTAATACTTTTTTCACCAAAACCATCTAATAAAATTAGTTTTTGTTTATGATTTTTTAAATCATAAATATCATTTATTTCTTTTAATAATTTTAAATTATAAAACTCCTCAATTATTCTTTCTCCAAGTCCTTCTATATCCATAGCAACTTTACTAGCAAAGTGAATTAGTGATTCAATTTTAACTCCAGCACACTGTATATTAGGACAATAAAGATCGATTTTACTATTTGTTTCTTTTAATTTAAAAGAACAAATAGGACACTCTTCTATCATAATAAATTCTTTTTCTTTACCAGTTCTTTTTTCTTTTAAAGATCTTACTACTTCAGGAATAACATCTCCTGCTTTACGAATTATTATTGAGTCTCCTATTTTTAAATCTTTTTCTCTAATAAAAGATTCATTATGAAGAGTTGCTTTTCTAATGGTGGAACCCATTAATTTAACTGGGTTAAATGAAGCATTAGGAGTTATAATACCAGTTCTTCCAACAGTAAAGAAGATATCATTTAATACTGTTTCGGCTTCTTCTGCTGG
Source organism: Mollicutes bacterium (assembly GCA_012841465.1). Taxonomy (GTDB): domain Bacteria; phylum Bacillota_I; class Bacilli_A; order RF39; family UBA660; genus DUUS01. The sequence continues at coordinate 5,011 of DUUS01000024.1, read as the reverse complement.
GAACTTATAGGCAATAGCCCACTTTGGGCTTCTTGCTGTGCTACCTAGTTCTTTTTGCATAGAAATACTATCTACTTTAATTACTACTCCATCTATTTCATAGGGAAGAGTATGTCTTTTATCTTGCCACTCTTTTACAAAGTTTATTACTTCATTTATATTATCAGTTATTTTAATATATGGATTAGTAACTAAACCTAAACTTTTTAAATATAAAATAGTTTCATAGTGAGATTCTAAATCAATATTTGGAGCATGATAGAAAAATCCAGATAGATTTCTTGATTTAGCAATATTACTATCTAGTTGTCTTACACTTCCAGCAGCAGCATTCCTCGGATTTTGAAATAAACTTTCACCATTTTTTTCTCTTTCTTCATTTAATTTATTAAAGCTATCAAGAGGCATAAATACTTCTCCTCTTACTTCAAGGTCTATTTCTTTATTTAATTTAAGTGGAATTGATTTAATTGTTTTAACATTATGAGTAATATTTTCGCCAATAAAACCATTCCCTCTAGTAGCAGCTGTTTTCAAGATACCTTTTTCATAAGTAAGCGATACTGATAATCCATCTATTTTAAGTTCACATACATATTTAGGATTTTTAAATTCTTTTCTTATTCTTTTGTCAAAGCTTCTTATTTCTTCTTCATTAAATACATTTGAAAGACTCATTAAAGGAATTTCATGAGTTACTTTTTCAAACTCATCAATAATCTCTCCACCTATCTTTTGACTTGGAGAATCTATTCTTTTTAGATTTGGATGTTTATTTTCAATCTCAATTAACTCTGCCATCCAGTTATCCCAGGTTTGATCATCCACACTTGGATTATCAAGAACATAGTATTCATAGTTTGCTTTACTTATTAAATTGATAAGTTCATTATATCTTTTTTCCATAATCTCCCTACTTTATTATTTTAATACTTTTATGATTTTTCATTAGTTTTTTTATTCCGCTTTTAAAAGCGACATTAATAATTTTACCATCAACTTTTGTTACAACGCCGAATCCGTGAATATCATGAGATATTGTTGTTCCGACTTTGATGTCTTCATTATCACCGACATAAACCTCATCAACATTAAACATTTGATTAGACTTAGCTGTTGTATTTCTCTCTAGTCTATCTTCATTTATCTCGGATATAAATCTTGATGGAATATTAGAGTCTACTCTACCATATAGCATTCTTCTTCTAGCATTGGTTAAATATAATCTTTCTTTTGCTCTGGTTATACCAACATAACAAAGTCTTCTTTCTTCTTCAATGTTTCCCTCATCTATCGACATATTATGAGGAAAGATTCCTTCTTCCATACCTGCAATAAAGACTGCTCTAAATTCAAGTCCCTTAGCACTATGTAAGGTCATCATTGATACTTCATCGCCATCACTTTGGTGATTAGACACATCACTAATTAGTGATATTTCTTCTAAAAAATCACCAAGTGAAACAGATCCTGTTCTTTCTTCAAAATCTTTGGTAATACTTTTAAATTCATATAGGTTATCTAATCTAAGATCACTTTCCATTGTCTTATTATTTATTAAATCATCTTTCATACCTGATAAATCTAATACTTCATCAATGAGTTCAGTTAAACTTAAACTTTCACTTTTTTCTTTTAAAGAAAGAATTATGTTTTTAAATTCTAATTCTTTTCTAGTATTTAAACTATCAAATAAAGAAATGTTTTCTTTACTACTTATCTTTTCTAGGTTTTCTATTGCGACATTACCAATTCCTCTTTTAGGAACATTAATAACTCTTCTAAGTGCTATTTCATCATCATGATTGTAGATAAGTCTTAAGTATGAAATAAGGTCTTTAATCTCTTTTCGATCAATAAAATAATAACTTCCAAAAACTTTATAAGGAATACCTTTTCCTAAAAAGACTTCTTCAATTACTCTAGACAGGGCATTAGTACGATATAAAACTGCTATATCTTCGTATTTAAAACCATCCTTAAGTAATTTATTAATCTCATCTATTATTAAAGCAACTTCATGCTTTTCATCATAACTTCTTAAATATTTAATTTTAACTCCAGCATTATTATTAGAATATAACTTTAAATCTTTTCTTTCTTTATTATGTTTAATAACTTCATTAGCAGCATCTAAAATCATATTAGTACTACGGTAATTTTGTTCAAGTTTTACTACCTTTACACCTTTAAAATCATTTTCAAAATTAATAATATTACGATAATCGGCTTGCCTAAACGCATAGATACTTTGATTCATGTCTCCAACTACAAAAATGTTTTTATGTTTAAAACTTAAAAGAACTGATAATTTATATTGGACTGGATTAGTATCTTGATACTCATCTATTAATATATATTTATATCTTTCTTGATATTTTTCTAAGATATCTTTTCTTCTTATAAATAACTCGACTGGATATAATAATAAATCATCAAAATCAACACAAAAACTACTTTTTAAAATATCATTATACTTTTCATATACTTCAACTACTACTTTATCAAGAGGAGTATTAAAAAACTTATCAAGCTCACTTTTACCTAGCATTTGATTTTTAATCATGCTTATTTTATTTCTTATATAATAGGGACTATAAAATTTAGGGTCAAGATTCTTATCTTTTAGTATTTTTTTAATAATTGATAAAGTATCACTTCCATCAATAATATTAAAAGAACTAGTTAGATTAAATTCTTCGTGATTCTCTCTAATTATTCTAACGCCAAGTGAGTGAAATGTTCCGATAAATGAATCTACTTCACCTACCATATTATAGACTCTTTCTCTCATTTCCTTAGCAGCTTTATTAGTAAAAGTAATTGCTAGTATATTATAAGGATCTACTCCCTCATTAATTAAATTAACAATTCTAGTAGTTAAGACCTTAGTCTTACCTGAGCCTGCTCCAGCCATAACAAGAAGGGGACCATCAATATGCATGACCGCTTCTTTTTGTTCTTTGTTTAAGTTTTTTAAATAGTCCATAATATCCTTCTTTCTTATAACTTTAGTATATCATTTTTATCCAAGAGAAAAAAGACTTTCAAAGTCTTTTTACAAATAAATGTACGGTTTATTTAATTATTCCTTTTGCATTTAACTTAGCATTTAGTTTTTCATAGACAAATGGCTTTTCATAATAATCTTTTTCTTCAATATTATTTTTATTAATATGAATATTTAAATACTTAGCATTACTAGGAGTAATAACCTCATACTTTGATAATCTATTAATTATATTTTTATAACTTACTTTATAGTTAGTGCTAAATATTTCAAGTTCCTTAAAATCAATTTTTACTCTCTTTTCATCAAACTCACTAATTATTCCATCCCTTGGAATAAGAAGAGATAAAGCAAACTCAGTAGTTAACTCATCTTTATTACCTTGATTAATTATTAATAACTCACCTAAGTACTTAGCAATACTAAATCTTTGATCATATCCAGTACTTTCTTCTAAAACAACTATAACCGGAACATTATTAATAATTTCATAAAACCCAATAAAATCTTCAGTATCTTTATTTCTTGGTAAAGTAATAATCATCATTTCATTTTTTTCAAGTAAATAAACTAAATTAGATATAGGATCTTTAACAGGCAGAGTAAAAAATATTCTTAATTTAGTAGCTAAACTTTCTGCTTCATGAATAGTACTAATCATATGTACACCAAATTTATTTTGAAAAGTAATTTCAGATAACTTTAATAATTCAAAATAAGAATTAATTTTATCTTCTATAATATATTTAATCTTTTCTTCTTTAACATTAGATATATTACTTTTACATTTAAAATTAGTAAACTTGATATCAAGATTATTCTCTAAATTAAGAAGCTCATCTAAAGTAGTATTATAAATCTGAGCAAAGTCTTCAAGTCTTTCAAGTGATGCTTTCATTTGATTTTTTTCATATTTAAATATAGCAGTAGAAGATATACCTAGTCTTTTTCCTGCTTCATTAAGTGAACAACCTGATTTCATTCTAGCAATCTTTAAATTATCACCAATAGTTCTTTTCATAACACACTCCGTTAACATATGTATAAATATATTCTACAACATTAACTAAAAAAAGTAAAGTTTTAAACTTTACTTTTGATTTTTTAACTATCTCTTACTGTAGCATTTAACTTTGTTTCTACTTCAGTTATTATTTTATTAAATATATCAAGAACTTCTTTTTCAGTTAGAGTTCTGGTATTATCACTAAAGGTTAGAGTGTATGCTATTGATTTTTTAGCTTTATCAACATTTTCTCCAACATATATATCAAATACATCTATATTTGTAAGTAGTGGTTTTCCAGTCTTTTCTATTATCTTAACTATTTCTTCTGATTTTAAGTCTTTATCTACAACAAAAGCAACATCTTTAGTAATAGAAGGGTATATTGATATTTCTTTAAATTTAATTCCTCTTACCTTCTGTTTAAATACTTTATCTAAATTTAAATTAATTATATATACTTCATCTTCATTTATATCTGGATTAATTTGTCCAAAGTAACCAATAGATTCATTACCTATTTTTATAGTTGCACTTCTTCCTGGATGCATATCTTTTAAATTATCTTCACTTAAGGAATATCTATTATTTAATCCTGTATAATTTAATATATTTTCAAGTATTCCTTTAGTTAAGTAAAAGTCTGTTTTTGTATTTATATTTTGCCATAGGTTTTCTAGTTGTTTACCCGAAAGGAGTATTGTTAAATATGATTCTTCAATAAAGTTATTGTTTTCTTTATAATAAATAGATCCTATTTCAAATATATTTATATTATCAATATTTCTTGCTTTATTATAATTATAAACATTAATTAAAGATGGTACTAAACTAGTTCTCATAATTGATTTATCTTTACTTATAGGTTTTAGTGTTTTTACTAGTTCTCTTTTTTCATTATTAAATAAATTAATTTCTTTTTCACTTACTAGAGAATAAGTTATTACTTCATTTAAACCAAATGATTTTAATCTATTTTTTAAATCTTTTATTTT
>DUUS01000142.1 GCA_012841465.1 Mollicutes bacterium | reverse complement strand
TTATTATGACTTTCATTTTTAGTATAAAACCATTCTACTTTCATATATTTTATTGGAGGGAATGATGGAAATATTAAAAGTATCAAGTAAAAGTAATCCAAGTAAGGTAGCAGGAGCTATCGCAAATGTTTTTAGAACCGAAGGTATTGTTGAACTTCAAACTATCGGAGCAGGAAGTTTAAATCAAGCAATAAAAGCCATAGCTATTGCCCGAGGATTCGTAGCCCCTAGCGGAAAAAATTTAATTGTTATACCTGCTTTTAGTGATATAACAATAGATGGAGTAGAGAAAACTGCAATTAAATTAATCGTTGAATCTAAGTAACACATTATTGTGTTATTTTTTTGAAATTAAATAATTTAAGTTCATAGTATTTAATATGAATGAAAAAAATGAAGAATTAACAATTATAGATATTCAATTATTACTTTCAGTAGTACTTACAGGTGTAGTCATAGTTTCTGCTATTATGGGATATAACTCCCATTTAAAATTGAAAGGTGAAAAACCTTTTTGGAATGAAAAACAAGTTAGAGATATTTTAATTGTTAGTAAATTTATAATATTAATTACTGCTCTTATAACTTTTGGAACATCTCTTATAAATATAGATTTAACTAAAAAGAAAAATGAAGATTTAAGTAATGCTTATTTAGAATCTCTAGCTGCTTTTATAATAATAATTCCTGCTATTTTACTTCTTATAGTGGCATTTAGAAAAAAACAAGATGATTTTTTAGAAGGGGAAATTATTTAATAATAGACAAAGTTTTTCATTGAACATTTTCTGATATTTTGATAATCTCATTGTAAGAGGTAGATTCAATGAATAAAAAGGGCTTTACTCTAATTGAAATAATTATAACAGTTACTATATTAGTTTCTCTTGGTTTAGTAATAACACTGGGAATAAATAAAATGTTTGATAAATCAAGTGAAGAAAGTTATGAAGCTTTTGAAAGTAAAATTATTTCATCTGCAGATTTATATTTAGCAAACAATCAAATTTTAATAAATGATTTACAAACCAAAAGAGGTTGGATAGACTTTACGGTAAAAGAATTAATATCTAGTGGATTTATTGATGAAAATATAATTGATCCCTCTACTAATGAAAAAGTTGATATTAATGAAAAGGTCAGAATTTCTTTAGATTCTGATGGTCTCTATCGCATAGAATTTAAGCCAACTGATATATCGGAGCCTTATTTAGAAGGAAGAACTATCAATCTTAAATATAAAGAAGCGGTTACTTGTGATGATTTTAAAAATTATGAAAATGAGTGGAAAACTTCTAATTTAAGAGCTATTGATGAAAATGGTTTTGTTATGGATATAAATTCAGATATAATAAAAGAAGTTAATTGTAATATAAACACAAGTGTTCCCGGAAGTTACAAAATTGAATATATTTATCAAATACCACCTCTTAATAATACAAAAAGTTACCATAGACCAGTAATAGTACAGTCTAGTCCTGATGATATTGTTAACTTAGAGGTTGAAGTAACAAGAAAAATTGGTGGAAGCACTGGACCAGGAATACCTACATTTATTATAAATGAAGAAATTATATTTATAGTCAGAGGTGAGAAAAGAACTGGTGAAATAGTCAATCTAACAAGTGACTTTTATAAAATAGAAGGTTCTCATGATACTAAAACAGTCGGGACTAAAAATCCACTATTTACTTATACTGGAAAGAACAGTGATGGAAGTATTCCTACTGGAGATGTAACTTATAACGTTATATTTAATCCTGAAGATATTGTTAAAATTAGAATTAATGTAAGTAGCTCTTATTGCTATGGAGATTATTTTTCATATTCAGTTCAGGGTCAAAAAAGAAATAGTACCAAATGGATAAGTTTAAATGCTTCTACTTATAATGTAAGTGGAGGAGGAACTAGTAGTTATGGTAGTAGATCTGTTTCTGTTACCTTCACAGGAAATAACAGTGATGGAACAAAACCAACGGGTAGTGCTTCATATCAAGTGGTAGACTGCACCCCTGAGACTGAGCCAATAACTGAAG
>DUUS01000141.1 GCA_012841465.1 Mollicutes bacterium | reverse complement strand
TTACTACAATGCTGGAATCTTTAAATAAAATAACATTAAAAAAGTTAAAAATAATTACTAAAACACCAAAAATAATAGATCTTTTAATATTAAATAAAGAAAGATCCTTTTTGATTTTCTTATTTTCCTTAATAAATTTATTTATTTTGTTTTTTAAGTTTGTAATAAAAACTTTTAAAAATGAATTATTTTTCTTATTCATGATTTCATCCCTATAAACTACTATATTACCCCTCTAGACAATTATAACATTAAAAAGTATGATTTTAAATGCGAATTATGTCGAAGAATAAATTAATAGATAATTTTATAATATAATACATACTTTATTATAGGGGGAAACATGAGAATAACTGAAAAAGTTTATGGAACACTCTATATTGTTGAAAGAGGAGATAACTTATATGAAATAGCTCAGAGGTTTAATACTACAGTTAAAGATTTAAAAGAAATAAACAATTTAACAAAAGATTTAATAAATCCAGGAGATATATTAATAGTAGATCAAATATATAAGCCAGAAAACATAGCATATTTTAACAGATATAAAGTAAAAGAAAATGATACTGTTTATTCAATAGCATTTTCTCATAATATGAATACTAATGAACTTATGGAAATAAATAGTTTACTTAATGACCAAATAAAGAAGGGGGATATTTTATTTGTATATGATACTGATAATCCAGTAGATGAAAATGTTTATTATACTGTAAAAAGTAGTGATAACTTATATGAAATAGCAAATCAGTTTCATGTAAGTGTTGATGATTTAATTAATTTAAATAATTTAACTACTGATAAATTACAAGTAGGAGATACATTAATAGTACTTAATAAAGAAGTAATTAATAAAATAAAGGAAAATGCAGAACTATATTATGTCCTTCCAGGAGATTCATTATATTCAATAGCAAGAAAAAGGGGAACAACAGTAGAAGTATTAAAAGCTGTAAATAATCTAACAAGTGATCAATTATCAATAGGTCAAAGTTTAATAATTCCTTATTAAGGAGTGTCTATGGTTGAGTATAGTCAGAGAGATATAGATTTTTTAGGTAGAGCTATGAGAGCAGAAGCGATAGGTGAAGGTGAATATGGAATGCTTTTAGTTGGTAACGTAATTATAAATAGAGTTTTATGTGATTCACCAGATTTTAAGAATGCAAAAACTATTGAAGAAGTGGTCTTTCAAACTCCTGGAGGATTTGCTTGCATCAATAGCGATCTCTTTCAAGCTCCGGCAACAGATTATGAAAAGGAACTTGCCATGAGGGTAATTTCAGGAGAAAAATTTTGGCCAGCAACAAGAGCACTTTGGTTTTATGCTCCGCCAGCTGGTGAGACTTGTCTTCCAGAGTGGTTTAATCAGCCCCTAGTAGCAAAGCATAAAAATCATTGTTTTTATGCCCCGGCAGAAAACATATGTTAGAAAGAAGGTATCTATGATAGATAACCAAGAGTTTTTTGTTTCATCTCTTACAAATGAACTAATTTATATAAAGTTATTTAGGTCTTTTTGTCTTAATATTCAACTTGCTTTTTTGGAAAAAAATAGAGAGTACTCTGTTACTGCAGAAGAATTTAGAATTGAATTTGAAGCATTAAATATTAGATTATTAAAATATGCTAATTATAATATTTATGGTCCTGTTTTAGAAAATGAATTATTAGTTACTAGATTTTCACTAGGTACAATTGAAAAAACAGAAAAACTATTTAAAGTAAATTTACCAATTGAACTTACTTTAGAACAGTTAAAGTTGAAGCCTGCTCAAGTTGAAGATCCTTCTGAAGAAGCACTAAAAGAAATAATGGAAATTAATGAAAGAACAGTCGTATTATGTAAAAATTTCAAATCATTTTTAACTGATATATTTGAAAAAGAAGTAGCAGGAGAATTATTTTCTTATTCATATCCTTTTTTAATAAGAAGAATGGTTGAAGAAATAGATTTATATTTACTTGTCTTAAAGAGAATTATTAATAGACTTCCTAGTGATCCATCATTTGTTATTGACTATGAATTTAGAACAATTAATTTATTTAAAAGTTTTGCGATGTTTATAAGAAGTTTTACTGATCCAAGTAGAGAAGATATCATTCATATAGCACAGTCATTTATAATAGAATATCAACATCTTTTAAATGATTACTCAACTGCTGATTTAAGTCCTGAGTCTCAAAAAAGACTAACGGCAAAAAGTAAAAAAATAGTAGATCGTTTTGCTGAGTTTTTTGTAAATATTTTGACTGATCTTTTAAATAATGATGTTTATTTAATAGTAGAGCCTGTTTTAGTTGATAGTATGTACCGTACTATAAAAATAGGTCAGTATTTTATGTTTCTAACAAAAGAAAAAATAGCAGGTAATATTTAAAATGATTAATTATATATCTTTCGCAATTGAAAACTCTCTAGTAATTACCAGATTAATGTATGATCACGTTATATTTTTAAAAGTAATTATTTATTACGCTGGCAGTAATAACAACGATAACTATGAAAAACATTTTGATGAAGTCCAAGATATGTATAAAGATCTTTTACTTGATTTTTTAACTCTAGCAAATGGAAGC
>DUUS01000023.1 GCA_012841465.1 Mollicutes bacterium | reverse complement strand
GGAAGTTTTGAATTTTTAAATGTTACTATACCATTAATTCCTAGTTTATAGCCTAGTTTTATAAATTCTATAGCTGTTTCATAACTTCCTGAAAATGAATGAATAATTCCTTTTAGATTATATTCTTTTAATAGTTTTAAAAGGTCATCTGTTGATTCTCTGTTATGAATTATTACTGGTTTATTATAAGTTGTAGCTAAATTAAGTAGTTTAATTAGAAGTTCTTTTTGTTTTTCTTTATTTTCTTTATTTCTATAGTAATCTAGTCCTATTTCTCCAATTCCTAGGATTTTATCTTTGTTTATGTTTTCTTCGATAAATTTGAGTGAATCTGGCATTAATTCATTTATGTTATTAGGATGAAATCCTAATGTTCCATATACATTTTTATACTTTTTAGTTAGATTTATTACTTCTTTATTAGTTTTATCATTATAGCCATTAATTATTATTCTTTTTATATTGTTTTTGTTTAAGTTTTTTAGTATTTCTTCTTGGTTTTCATAATCTTCTTTAAAGATATGACAGTGGGTATCGGTAAACATTATAGCACCTTCATATTATAAATTATTATTTCCATATCTTCTTTGTTTATTAATATGTCTTCTTCTTTATTAATTAATTCTTCTTTTGTTAAAGAAAGAAGTAGTTCATATTTTGGTATTTCATAAATATAACTTTTTAAGGGTTTATCTTTTATATAATCTGAAAATAACAAAATGTTTTTATTAGTAACTATTATATTAATTAATGTTCTTTTTTTATTAATATCAACAGGTACTTCTTTATATTCCTTTATTATAGTTTCTTTTTTTGATTTAAAATCATATATATACATTTTTACTCTCCTGTATTTATTATATCAAAAAAAGAAAGCTTAAGATAACTCTTTTAGCTTTTCTTCTTTATCGATTCTTATAAATAAAGGATCTTTATCAGTTATGGTAGTTCCTGGAACGATACTTCCGAATGTTTTGATTGAATTAAAGTCTGTTTCTTTGGTATTTAGTTTATTTAATATAACTTCTGCTGTATCAGGTATATATGCTTTAAGTAAAACACTTCCGATTCTGATTGATTCTAGTAAGTTATAAAGTACGGTGCCTAGTCTTTCATTGTTATTTGAATCTTTAGCAAGATTCCAAGGCTCATTTTCATCTATATATTTATTACTTTTTCTAAATAGTTCCATAATTAGGTTAAGAGAGTTAGATAAATGACAGTTATCTAATTCTTTTTTAACATTAGTAAATAAGTTTTCAGCATAATTAATTAACTCTTTATCTTTATCTGTTTGTTTTGGAGCTTGAATGATTCCATCAAAATATTTAATTAACATTGCATTAGTTCTTGATACTAAGTTACCTAAAGTATTTATAAGATCGGTATTGATAACATCGATAAGTAAATCATAACTCATAGTACCATCACTTTGATATGGTACTTCTTTTATTAAGAAGTATCTTACCATGTCTACATGGAAGTGTTTTAGAAGCTGATCTGCATAAATAACATTGCCAGATGATTTACTAATCTTACCACCCTCAATTGTTAACCAAGGATGACCATAAATGGTTTTAGGAAGTGGAAGGTCTAGTGCCATTAATAGTATTGGCCAGTAGATTGTGTGAAATCTTACTATATCTTTGCCAATAATATGGTAATTTGCTGGCCAGTATTTTTTAAACTCTTCACTATGATTTCCATTAACATCATAACCTAGAAAGGTTATATAGTTTGATAGAGCATCTATCCATACATATACTACGTGTTTAGGGTCAAATGGTAGCTTTATTCCCCAATCTAATGTACTTCTTGATACACATAGGTCTTGTAGTCCTTCTTTGATAAAGTTATTAATCATTTCTCTTTTTTTAGATTCTGGTTTAATAAATTCGGGATTGTTATTTATATGTTCTAGTAGTTGTTTTTCATATTTAGATAATTTAAAGAAGTAGGCTTCTTCTTTTTTGTTAATTACTTTTCTAGAGCAATCTGGGCAACTTTCATTTATTAAGTCTTTTTCTAAAAAGTATGACTCACATGGCGTGCAGTAAAATCCTTCGTAGGTTCCTTTATAGATATCTCCTTTATTATAAAGATATTCAAATATTTCTTGAACCTTTTTTATGTGTAGTGGGTCAATTGTTCTTACAAATTTATCATAAGACACATTTAAAAGATCACTTGCTTTTCTTACTTCATTAGATATTTCGTTTACAAAATCTACTGGGTTTTTCCCAGCTATTTGAGCATTTTCTTTGACCTTTTGACCATGTTCATCAGTTCCGGTTTGAAATAGTACATCATAGCCTTCAAGTCTTTTAAATCTTGCAACAACATCGGCATATACTTTTTCATAGTTATTTCCGATATGGGGCTTTCCGCTTGTATAGTCAATTGCGGTAGTAATATAAAATTTTTTCATCTTCTTCACCTCAAAATAAAAATTCATAAAATAAGGACGAAAATATTCCGCGGTACCACCTTGATTTATGAATTTAATCATACAACTTTGCCTTTAACGAGGGCTATTCGTTTAAACTCATAGATCCATATTCATTATAATTATATGTTTCTTTTCACCACATTAGAAACTCTCTTTAAATATAATTTATAATTACTCAATCTAATCAACGTTTAATGTTTAGATTTTAACATGTTTTATATTATTTATCAAGTAATTTCAATTTTTGAATTTATTACGTCAGCCAGGAACTTAGCATGTTTTTCTAAATCATCATCTTTATCTGAATATACAATAACTATTCCAGTTACTCTAGAATAAGATATTATTTTAGCAATTTTAAAATTATTTTTAATGGTAATTTCTTTATTTAATTTTAATTCTTCTAATTTAGATAAATCTCTATTTAAAATATCATTTATAGTTTTTTCACTTACTTTTGTTGTTTCAAAGTTTTTATTTGAATAAATAATATCATCTAAATCAGTTATAATTACATTATAACCAAATGCTAAATTAAATTTATCTCCACTTTTTTTAATAAAATTCTTATTATCAGCTACGTGAGAATATTTAGTTAAAATAATACTTTCATCATTATGATTTATAACTAGTGCTTCTCCTTCTTGTACTTTAAATTTTTTTCTTAGTTCAATTGGGATCGATATTCTTCCTGATCCATCTATATTTCTTATATAACCTGTATTTTTCATACAACACCTTCCTTAAAATAGTTTGAGTTTTTTACTCGTTTTTATTCAATTGATTTTTTATTTTGTTTATTAGCTTAACGAAATCAAATATATAATGTTTCTTTAAATTTTTTAAATTTAAAGAAATTATTATTTCATTTCTTTGATATCTTATTTTAAAATTACTATTAATAGTATAAGTTTCTAAAAATAATTTTTCACCATCTATTTTATCTGATATATCTTTTGGTAAATATACTTCGATTAAATTACTAGTTTGATTAATTCTATTTATGTTTAGTTTTAAACATAGTTTTTCAAACCATTCTTCATACATATATATTTCTAAAGAATCATCAAATTTACCAAAACGATCTATTATTTCATTCTTAACTTTAGTTAAAGAATGAAAATCACTTATTTTATTAATTAAATTATGAATTTCAATTCTAATATTTTCATCACTTACATAATCAGGCGAAATATGAGTATCAACATCAATTAGAGAGTGATTACTTTCACTTTCTATTCTTTTAATACCCTTTAATTCATCTAAAGTTTCTTTTATCATGTCTGTATATAAATGATAACCAACTGAATCAATGAAACCTGCTTGCTCACTACCTAAAAGGTCTCCTGCACCTCTGATAGATAAGTCTCTTAAGGCTATTTTATAACCACTTCCAAGCTGGGTAAATTCTTTTATTGATTTTAATCTCTTTACAGCACTTTCAGTTAAAACTTTATTTTTATCATACATCAAATAAGCATAGGCAATCTTATCACTCCTTCCTACTCTTCCTCTTAATTGATATAGCTGGCTTAATCCATAGTTCTGAGCATCGATAATTATTAAACTATTAACATTGGAAATATCAATACCTGTTTCTATTATAGTAGAGCAAACTAAACAATCAAACTCATGATTGATAAATGCTTCAATTGTGCTTTCTAAGTCTCTTTTGGGCATTTGTCCATGAGCATATTTAATTTTAACATCAGGAACTAACCTTTTAATTCTATCAGTCATTATATCTATTTTTGATACATTATTATAAAGAATATATACTTGACCGCTTCTAGATATCTCTTTATATATTATATCTTTAATCAATAAATCATTTTCTTCTACTACATAGGTTTGAACTGGATATCTACTCTCTGGAGGAGTATCTATTATTGATAAATCTTTTAAACCAGACATTGACATTTTAAGAGTTCTTGGAATTGGAGTTGCTGATAATGTAAGTATATTTACATTGTTTTTTAAATTCTTAACTCTTTCCTTTTGAAGCACTCCAAATCTTTGTTCTTCATCAATTATTAAAAGACCTAGGTTATTGTACTCGATTTTTTCATTTAATAATTTATGAGTACCAATAACTATATCTATTTTACCACATTTTAAACCAGAAATAATATTCTTTGTTTCTTTTGGGGTAGTAAATCTATTTAATAAAACAATATTAAAGTTAAAAGAAGTAAATCTTTTCTTAGCACTTTCATATTGTTGCTTAGATAAAATAGTTGTCGGACATAGATATGCGACTTGGTGAGTGTTCATAACTGTTTTAAACATTGCTCTAAAAGCTACTTCGGTTTTTCCAAAACCAACATCACCACATAATAATCTATCCATCGGTACACTAGATGTTAAATCTTTATCTATTTCATTAATACATTTAATTTGATCTTCTGTTTCAACATATTCAAACTCACTAGCAAAATCTAATTCTTCTTTAAAAGTAATAAAGGGAGTAATCCTTGCCTCTAATCTTTTACTATATAACTTTAATAAGTCTTCAGAGATATCTTTTATTTTCTTTTTAACTTGAGCTTTAGTTCTCTCCCATTTTGTACTTGCTAAGCTATGAAGTTTAGGTTTAGAGCCTTCTTTATCTGTATACTTATAAATTGTTGTTATTTTTTCTACTGGGACATATACTTTGTCCTCACCACTATAGTTAATTAGTAAATAATCTTTCTTAAATCCTCTATGTTTTAAAGTAACAACTCCGTTATAAATACCAATACCATGATCTCTATGTACTACATAATCTCCTTTATTTATATCTGAGAAGTCTTTTATTTTGGTTCCTATTTTTAAATTACTTTTAACTTTACTTACATGGATTTTCTTTTCAAGATCATGCTCTGATATAAAGATATCATTATTTATTATAAAACCTTCATTTATATTTCCATTTATTATTTTTATATTAGATGATAAATTTAATATATTTTGTTTTACCTTTTCTTTATTAGTAACAAAATATAAATTATATTTATTATGCTTACTTAATATAAATTCTTTAAATAAATTAATATCACCACCAAAATTTTCTAACTTTTCACTACTAAAGTTAAAAGAGTCTTTTTTAGTACCAAAATCATTAAGGTTTTGATACTTTTTAATATTAATATCACTTAAATTAAACATCAGCTTTTCATCTATATCATTAGTCATTTTATAAGTATGAATTTCTGATTCTAGTAATTCGTTTGTCTTATTAATTAAATCATTTTCGATTTTAAAAACAAAGGGATTATTTAATATATTATGTAAAGAATCAAAGCCTTCTGATAGATTTTCTTTATATGGAGTAATACTTATTTCTTTTAAATCATTTATAGAAAGTTGAGTATCATAATTAAACTCTCTAATACTTTCGATGGTATCTCCAAATAGTTCAATTCTTACTGGACTGTTAAATTTTAATGGAAATATATCAATAATAAAACCTCTAACTGAATATTCACCAGTAGATGTTACTAGAGACTCCCTGTAATAACCATATGAATCTAGTTTTTCAATTAGTTTATCACGATTAATATCTTGACCAACTTTTAAAACGATATCTTTAATACTCTCTTTTTTAGGTAAATGTTTAAGAAAGCCAGTTAGATTAGTAACAACAATATACTTTTTATTATTGTTGTTATTTATTTTACTTAATGTTGTGATTCTGTGAGTTTCAAACTCAGGAGAGGCAGCTACTACAACTGATGTTAAAAAATCATCAGACGGAAAAAACAAAACATCATCACAGTGTGTTTTTATAAGATTATAATATTTAGTGGTTTCATATACTGAACTAGTAAGAACAATTATATTTTCTTTTTTTTCTTTAAAATGATTACTTATATATATTGCTTTTAATTCATCAGTTAATCCATAAATATTTTCATAATTTTGTAGTTGTATTTTATTATAAATTTCATTCATATTAATTATATTTGTTCATTATATATTCTGGGTCTTTATTATTAATAAAATCATTAATAACATTATTAATTGTCTTTTCTAAAGAAAAGATTATCTCTTTTTCATCATTTTTAAGTTTTCCTAGGACAAAATCAGTTTTATTTATTATGTTTTCACTTAAAATACCAATTTTAATTCTTAGAAATTCATCGGTTTTTATATTTTCAATGATAGACTTAATACCATTATGCCCACCTGATGAACTTTTATATTTTATTTTAAACCTACCAGCTTTAATATTAAAATCATCATAAATAATTAATATATTATTATGGTCAATTTTATAATAATTCATAAAATATCTAATAGCAGTTCCGGATAAGTTCATAAAAGTAGATGGTTTTAGAAAAATAACCCCATCTTTTATATAATAAGAACCATAATTATTACTTTTATAAGTAATATTTCCTAAATAATTATCTATAAAATCAAAACCAATATTATGTCTAGTATTTTCATACTCTTTTCCTACATTACCAAGTCCGACAATTAATTTCATTATGCCTCCTACTCTTTGTTTAAACTTACCTCAATTAATTCATCATCTATCATTACTTTATATTTTAAATTAAGAATATCAACTGATTCAACCCGGACATCTTCGCCTTCATATTTAACAAAATCTCCTACTTCAGGTAAATGATATCTACATCTTGTATATTCCTCATCTTCATAAGACAGGCAGCACAGCAATCTACCACAGGCACCATTAATTTTACTTGGATTAAGAGCGATATTTTGATTCTTAGCCATATTAATTGAAATAGTATCAATATAATTTAAAAAACTAGCACAGCATAGAGTTCTTCCACAAGGACCAATTCCGCCTACTTCTTTTGATTTATCACGAACTCCAAGTTGATGAAGTTCAATTCTAGTTCGGTATTTACCTGCAAGCATTCTTACAAGTTCTCTAAAATCAACTCTGCTTTCTGCTATAAAATTAAATAATAATTGTTTTCGGTCAAAAGTGTAACTACTATCTATAATTTGCATACCTAAATCTAGTGAATCAGCCATTTTTCTAGCTTCAACCAAAGCTTTCTTAGCATCATTTAAATTCTTTAAGTAGCGATTGTAGTCCTCCTCGGTTGCTTTTCTTATTACTTCTTTTAAATTAGGATAGTTATTTTGAAATAAATGAACTACTTTACCGTATTGCTGACCTTTTTCTGTTTCAACAATAACGAAATCTCCTTTTTGTAAAAGTAATCCTCCAACACAAAAATTATATATTTTGCCATTTTCTTTAAAAGAAACACCACATATATCCATTTTATCTCCTCAATTCTATGAAAAGTTTGTCTAAAACTAAATCTATATTAACATTATATTTTAATAAATGAATAGATTTTTCTAAATTTTCTATTAATTTAGCAAATATTTTAATATTATTATAATTTCCTTCTCTATCAATCATTTTATCATAATATAGAATTAATTTTTCAAACTTTTTAATAAGCTCTTCTCTTTCATTTAATTTAAGAGATTGTTTTATCTTTAAAACATCTTTATAATCTTTAATATCTAATAAATCAATATCTATATCTAATATCTCTTCTTCATAAATGACTTTAAATATTTGAGATCTACTTTTAATAGTATCTATAACATCTACTAAAGAACTGGTAACAAGAATTCCTATATTAGGAGCATCAGGTTCTTCTAAGAATTTTAATAATTTATTTGCGGATGATTTATTAAGCAAATCAGCATTCTTAATAATATAAAAGTTATATTTATAATTAACTGGATAAGTAGAAAACTTTTCTTGTAAATCAGATATCTGATTTACTTTAATATTTCTTCCATCAGGAGATATAATAATTAAATTACTACCAATATCCTTTTGCTTAATAAGATTTTCTTTATATAATAAATCTAAAAAATCATCGGTAAATTTATTTATATTTGAAGTTTCAATCAAAAAAGCATGAGATAGCTTGTCCTCATTTAAGGTTTGTTTAAAAAAATTAAAAAAATCTAAATTCATATACTACCTCTTCTTTATAATAAAAAGAAAAATGTTAATACGAGTGATGTTAAACCAGGAAAACCAAGTAAAGTAACAAATGTTATTGTATAAAGATTAAGTGGTACAAAAACATTTAAATTAGATACAAGTAGGTTTAAACTATAAATAATTAATATTGAAAACACTATCTTTTTTAATACTTTTAAAATCATAAGCATCTCCTCTAGGAAATATTATGATTCTTTACAATAATTATGATATTGTCTGGCGATCTTTTAAAGCTCTTTCTAATGTTAAAGTATCTAAATAATCCATTTCAGCACCTATAGGTATACCATAGGACAATCTAGTTATTTTTATATTTTCACCCTCAAGCATTTTATTAATATACATTGTTGTAGCTTCACCTTCAACCGAAGCCTTTAAAGCAATGATTAGTTCAATATTACCATCAAGCTTTTTACAACGATCAAGTAATGCATCAATATTAATATCACTAGGATTAATACCATCGATTGGTGATATTAAACCATCTAATACATGGTATACACCAGTAAACTTACCAACTTTTTCAAAGGTAAAAACACTTTTATAATCCTCAACAACACAAATTACATTCTTTTCTCTAAAATTATCACCACATATATTACAAATTTCCTGATCAGTTAAATGAGAACAAATACTACACTTACCAAGTCTTTGGTGAGCACTTACCATTGCTTTAGAAAAACTTTCCGCATCTTCTTTTTTAAAATTAATAAAAGAAAGAGCAAGCCTTTCAGCTGACTTTTCACCAACGCCAGGAAGTTTTTTAAAATATAAGATTAGTTCTTCAAGTGGAGATGGATAAATCATTAAAACAAACCACCAAGACCACTTGAATACATACCTAATTCTTCTTCTGTCTTTTTATCTATTTGTGATAATACATCATTAAAGGCAATCAAAATCATATCTTCAAGCATTTCTAAATCATCTTCTTCTTTTAAAGCTGATTTATCAATCTCAAGTTTTAAAACTTCTCTCTTTCCATTCATTTCAATTTTAACAAGACCAGATGATGCATTAAACACAGTCTCATCTATTTCACTTTGTTTTTTTTCTACATCCCTTTTAATCTTGTTTGCTTCTTGCATTAATTTTTGCATATTCATATTATTCTTCTTCTCCTTTATTTTACCTCGACTAAGGTCTCTCCAAAAATTTCTTCTGCTTTAACAGCAGTTTGATTATCTTTGATAATTTCTGGTTCATCCATTAATTCATAGGTTTTTTTATCTTTATTGCTAATATATATGTTTCTTTCCTCAAGCCACCTTTCCTTATCTATAAATACAAATTTAAGTTCCTTCTTAACAATTTTTTTAACTTCTTCTGATAATTCATCAGATAAAGAATTAAATAATACACTATTAGTAAAAGTATTAGTTGAAATTAAAACATTTGTAGGTGAAACAACTTCAATTGTTGAATTTTCAAAAAGTGATAAAAATTTTGTTTCTCCTGTATTTGAAAAATGTTCAATTAAGGTTATCCAATCATTTAGTAATTGTTCCTTCAAGGTTTTATCCGCATCAACAAAGGAATTATTGATTCGAATATCAATTATTTTACTTTCAATTGTTTCTTTTTTAGATTCAGAAATTATTTCCCGGGAAATAATCGACCCCTTTTTTGACAAATTTTCGTCTGATATTTCCTCTGGTTTCTCTTCTGAAATTATTTCCCGGGAAATAATCGTCCCTTTTTTTGCCAAATTAGTTTCTGATAAAACAGCTTCTTTTTCTAATATTGAAGTATCTATATTTTTTACAAGTACTGTTTTTATTAATAAATATTGATTTCTTTTTTGGTAGCACTCTTCCAAATCAATTATAAGATTATCAACATTTGCTATTTCTTTTGATCCAGTTGTTTTATATTTTATTAATTCAGACAATAATGATTCCAGTAAATGATTCAGCAGTACATCACCAGAAACTCCTCTTTCATTAAAAGAGTTCAATAAATTAATAAACTCAGTTATTTTATTATCTTTATATAAAGTAATAAAATCATCAACATCTTTTTTAGTCAAAATACCATAAGAATTCTTTAAGGTATCAAGAGTAATCTTACCTGATAGCTTAGATAGTTGATCTAAGAGACCTAAAGCATCTCTTAAGCCACCATCAGATAGCTTAGCAAGTTCTAATAATACTTCATCATCTATTTTTATCTTTTCTTTCTTAGTTATTTCTTTTAACTTATTAACAATTACTTCTTCACTGATCTTTTGAAAATCAAATCTTTGACATCTAGACATTACTGTAATCGGAACTTTGTATATTTCGGTTGTAGCTAATATAAAAATAACATGGTTAGGTGGCTCTTCAAGTGTTTTTAAAAATGCATTCCAAGCACTAGAAGAAAGCATATGCACCTCATCAATAATATAAACTTTATACTTTGACATAGTAGGAGCTATCTTAACATTATCTCTAAGTTCTCTTATTTCATCAACACCATTATTAGAAGCAGCATCAATTTCCACTATATCCGCAGAGTTATTGTAGTTTAAACAAGGATTACACTTCTCACAAGGATTACCTTCAATGTGGTTTTCACAGTTAATTATTTTTGCAAATAATTTAGCTGTACTTGTCTTTCCAGTACCCCTAGGCCCTGTAAATAAATACGCATGAGATAATTTATTAGTTAAAATTGATTGAAGCAGTAATTCTTTTATATGATCTTGTCCAACCAAATCATTAAAATTATCAGGACGATATTTTCTATATAATACTTTATAATCCATGCTAAACCTCCATCTCAAATTATACCATAATTAATCCTTTTTTCTTATACTTTTCCAAAATTCACTTACCTTTTTATTATATGATTCTTTATATATAATATAGTCATCACTTAATTCAGTTATATTAGTTCTATTGTGTTGCTTC
>DUUS01000140.1 GCA_012841465.1 Mollicutes bacterium | reverse complement strand
GATGAGAAATATAATAATTCAATATTACTTAAGGCAAATCAAATTGGTACTATTAGTGAAATGATTGATACTATTAATCTTGCTAAGGAAAATAATTTTAAAACAATTATTTCTCACCGAAGCGGTGAGACCGAAGATACTTTTATATCTCATCTTGCGGTTGGTCTTGATTTAGGTTATATTAAGACAGGTTCTCTATGCAGGGGAGAGAGAGTTGCTAAGTATAATGAATTACTTAGAATTGAGGAAGAGTTATCATGAATATATTAGATGTAATAAGTGAAATAAATAAAAAATTTAATGAAGAGTATAGTAATGCAGGTTTTTTAAAAAATACAAAACATACTGCAACAAGCTTTTTTACTACTCAAGCTTGTTGGTATTATGCTTATATATTAAAGAAACTGTTTCCAGAAGGGGAAATTTACTTAGGTAGTAAAGTTCCTCATGTTATATTTGGTCTTGGTAATGATTTTTATGATGTTGGTGGTTATTATTATTTTTATAATGAAAATCATTTTTATCCCGATAAAGAAGTTATTGGAAGTGTGGTTTATGAACATCCCGAGCACAGAGATGTCATGAATTTATGTACTAGTATAATAAGTGATATAAAAGGAAAAAATAAGAGAAGAGTGAGATAATGCACTTTAAAGTAAAAGATATAATTGATATATGTGATGGGTATTTATATTCAGGTGATATAAATATAGATTGTATTAATTTTTCTAAAGATACGAGAACTATTAATAAAGGTGATGTATATATTGGAATAAAAGGTGATTCCTTTGATGGAAACTCATTTTATTTAAATGCCTTTGAAAATGGTGCTAGTGTATGTATTTTAGAAGAATCTTTTTTAGATAATTTAAAAGATACAGATAAAACTATTATTATAGTCAAAGATTCAATTGAAGCTTTAAGAAAGCTTGCTACTTCCAAATTAGATAAAAGTGATGTAAAGGTTGTTGCAGTTACTGGAAGCGTTGGTAAAACAAGTACAAGGGATATGATTTATTCAGTAGTTAGTAAAAAATATAAAACTTTAGTTACTGAAAAAAACTATAATAATCATATTGGTCTTCCCCTTACTATTTTAAGATTAAAAGATGAAGAAGTATTAGTTCTTGAAATGGGAATGAATAATTTAGGTGAAATTAAATATTTATCAGATATAGCCAAGCCTGATATAGCAGTAATTACTAATGTACTTGAAGTACATATCGAAAACTTAAAAACTTTAGACAATGTTTTAAAGGCTAAACTTGAAATAACATCAAGCCTTAAAGATAAATTAATTATTAATAATGATGATCCATCACTTCATAATATTAACATTAAAAATATTGATGTTATAACTTGTGGAATAAATAATCCTTCTGATTATTGTGCTTATAATATTGATAAAGATGGATATAAAGTTAAAATTAATGGTGAAGAGTTCTACTTTAGTAACAAAGTAGGTACAAGTGCCTATGTCTTAAATGGACTTCTTGCTATTGCGGTTGGTCTATATTTAAATGTAGACATTAAAGATATACAGAAAGGCATAAGTGAGTATAATTTAACCGAAGGCAGATTAGAAAAAACAATTACTAAAGAAAATATTACTATTATTGATGATTCTTATAATGCAAGTCCTGAATCTATGAAAAATGGACTTGAATATTTAATAAATGAAGAGGGAAAAAGAAAAATAGCAATCCTAGGCGATATTAATGAACTTGGAGAAAGAGCAGAAGTCCTTCATAAAGAAGTTGGTTATTATTTAGAGAAAAATCCTATTGACGCTTTAATTACTATCGGAAAGCATTGTATTAATATAAGTAATATTGCTAAAAGTAAAATGGAAGATGTTTATCATTTTAATACTAAAGATGAAGCTAATAAGTTTCTTAAAAAGTACTTTAAAGATGGTGATATAGTGCTTGTTAAAGCGTCAAATGGCAATAAATTTATTGAAATAGTTAATCTTCTTAAGGAAAATTATTGAAATAAGTATATATATGTGTTAAATTATTAAAGAAAACAGGTGAGTTAAATGGAAACAGTATTATTAATTGTATCAGTACTTTTAATCGCAATCGTACTTCTTCAAAGTAATAAAGCTTCTGATGCAAGTCAAATTATAAGTGGTGGTAATACCGATTTATTTCAAAATCAAAAAGAAAGAGGATCAGAGTTATTTATTAGTAGATTAACAATGATTCTAGGTTTTTTATTCTTTACATTATCATTTATTCTTTATATTAGTTAAATAAGTGCCAAATTTGGTACTTTTTTATTTTCTTTAATTAATTGGTGTTATAATGTTATATGGAGGCAATATGGAAGATAAAATTATTTCTTTGTTAGAAAATAAAAAAGATGCCCTTAGTTTAATTGAAATAAATGATTTACTAGAGTTAAATACAGCTTTAGAGCTTAAAGAACTTGAAAATAATTTAAATAAATTAAGTAAAAAACATCTTATCTTTAAAACAAAAAAAGATAAATATATTTTATATAAAAATTTAAGTAATGTTGTTGTAGGTAAAATTAGCATTAATAAAAATGGTAATGGTTTTGTTTTGCAAGAAGATGATGATTTATATATAAACTATAATAATTTAAATAAAGCGATAAACGAAGACATAGTACTTGCTGAAATAATCTATTATAGAGGTAAAAAAGAAGGAAAAGTACTTAAGGTCTTAGAGAGAAAAACCAAGAATCTAATCGGTACAGTTTATTATAAATATGGTGATGTAATCTTTATTTTAGACGATCCTAAGAAAAAAATATATGTTTATCTTGAAAAAGACACTTTAAAAAACTGTGTTGATGGTACTAAAGTCCTAGTAAACCTTAATCAAAACCTTGGAAATAATAAATATACTGGAAGAGTTATTAAAATAATTGGTCACAAAAATGATCCTTCAATTGATATTAAAAGTATCGCTTATAAATATAACTTTTATGATGAATTTAGTAAAGAGGCTATTAATGAAAGTAATAATCTACCAAGTGAAGTAAAGGAAGAAGAATTAAAGGGAAGAGTAGACTTAACCAAACAAAATATCTTTACTATCGATGGTGATGATACTAAAGATATTGATGATGCTTTAAGTTTTGAAGTACTTGAAAATTCCTATAAACTAGGAGTACATATTGCTGATGTAAGTTATTATGTAAAAGAAAACTCTTATATTGATAAAGATGCTTATAAAAGAGGTACAAGCTGCTACCTAGCAGATTCAGTCATACCTATGCTTCCTCATAAATTATCAAATGGAATTTGTTCTTTAAATGAAGGTGTTATTAGATTAACAATCTCTTGCACGATGGAAATAGATGAAAATGGAAAATTAATTAACTATGATATTTTTCCATCATATATAAAATCTAAAAAACAAATGACTTATAAAAAAGTAAATGATATTTTAATGAGAAATATTGTAAGTGATGATTATAAAGAATATAAAGATACTTTATTAAATATGAATAAATTAGCTCATATATTAAGAAAAAAGAAAATAAAAAGAGGTTATATTGATTTTAACATTGATGAAGCGAAATTAATAATTGAAAATGGTAAATGCGTTGATGTAAAAAGAATAATAAGAGAAGATGGCGAAAAATTAATTGAAGATTTTATGATTATGGCAAATGAAACAGTTGCTAGTCATATATATAATATGGGTCTACCATTTATATATAGAGTTCATGATAATCCTAAGGAAGATAACATTAATGAATTTATTAAAATAGTATCTTTAATGGGTTATAAATTGGTTGGCAAGTTTACTAATATAAAACCATCATCAATGCAAAAAATACTTAGTCAACTTAAAGATAAAGAAGAGTTTATGGTACTTTCTTCACTTCTTTTAAGAAGTATGAAAAAAGCCGTTTATTCAAGTGATAATATCGGACACTTTGGACTAGGTAGTCCTTGTTATACCCACTTTACTAGTCCGATTAGAAGATATCCTGATTTAGTAGTACACAGACTTATTAGAGAGTTTCATATTAATGCTAATATGGATAATATAAAACACTGGGAAAGTAAACTTTCTTCAATTTCAGAGCACACCTCTACTAGAGAGCAAGAATCAGTTGAAGCAGAGCGTGAAGTAGTTGATTTAAAAATGGCTGAATTTATGGAAAATCATATTGGTAAAGTGTATGAGGGAGTTATATCTGGGGTTACAATGTTTGGCTTCTTTGTTCAGCTTGATAACTTAGTTGAAGGTTTAGTTCATGTAAATTCGCTTGTTGGGGATTATTATAACTATGTACCCGAGCTTGTTTCTTTAATCGGAGATAATACCAAGAAAAGATACCGCTTAGGAGATAAAGTTAAAGTTAAGGTAGTTGGAGCTAGTAAAGAAACAAAAACCGTAGACTTTGAAGTAATAGGTGATAAAGATGGAAATTAAAAATAGAAGAGCATATTTTGATTATTTTGTTGAAAGAGAGTTAGAAGCAGGAATAGTACTTAAAGGAACTGAAATTAAATCAATCAGAAAAGGTTCAGTTGATTTAAAAGACTCTCACGTAATAATACGAAACGGTGAGGCTTTTATTATTAATATGTATATTGCTAGATATGAAGAAGGAAATAGATTTAATCATGAAGAAAGAGAAACCAGAAAACTTCTTCTTCATAAAAAAGAAATTTTAAAACTAGATAAAGAAGTAAATAGAGAAGGTTATACAATTATACCTTTAAAATTATATTTAAAAAAAGGTAGAGCAAAAGTCTTGATTGGTCTTTGCAAGGGAAAACATCTATATGATAAAAGAGAGTCTATTAAAAAAAGGGATCTTGAAAGAGATCTAAAAAGTTAAAAAAATGGTTTAACTTGTAGACTAGTCTTTGTTTTGATACAATTAGTTTGTTGTAGTAATGAGGGTATGTGATAGTGTGATTAAGTTTGTCGTGGTAGATGATGATGAAATCTTTAGAAATCGAATTTCGGAAGTTATTAAAACCGAGTTATTTAAGACTGACATAGAATATTACATCGAAGAATTTAGAGAGTACAACAAAGAATTAGACAAAATAATAAATGATAGGTCAATCCAAAAAGTTTATATTTTAGACATTGAACTAGGTAAATCAATATCTGGTTTAGAAATAGCTAAAAAGATAAGAAAAGAAGACTGGGATAGCGAAATTATCTTTGTAACTAGTCATGATAAAATGTTTGAAACCGTCTTTAGAAGTGTTTTTAAAGTCTTTGATTTCATTGAAAAATTCTTTGACTTAGAGGGAAGACTAGCTCAAGATATAAATGTAATCATAAATCAAAAATCAGATTATGGAAAATTTACTTATTCGAATAATAGAATTAAAGTTCAAATTTATTACAAAGATATCACTTACATATATAGAGATACTACTGAAAGAAAACTAGTTATAAATACTAGTAATAATAAATTTTTAGTAAATATGAGTTTAAATGAACTTTTAGAAAAATTAGACGACAGATTTGTTAGAGTACACAGAGCTTGCATTGTTAACACTAAAAGAGTTAATAAATATAACTGGTCTAAAGGATATTTTATTCTAGATAATAATGAAACAGTAAATATGTG
>DUUS01000139.1 GCA_012841465.1 Mollicutes bacterium | reverse complement strand
GCAGGAGTGTTTGCTTTCAACGACAACAATGGTAATGCGAATTCGAACCGTTCCTTTCGCCCCGCGCTCTGGCCTTAGCTCTGATTCACTTAGTTAATCAGAGATGATATAAGTGCAAAATCAGTAAGACACTAAAATCGTCCTAACTAAGGTATGTCAAAGGAACTTTATTCCTTTCTAGCCATTTGGCTGGATAAACACATAAACCAGTGAGTTTTAGCTAGTAGTAAAATGGCGAACGTTAGAACCACGTTTCCCGCACTTTGCGGGAAATCTGAATATAATTTTATTTATAGATTTGAAAATTTATTGGGAGAAGGAAAGTTTCCACTTACCTGTACCTAGAGAAATTTCAAGCAAAATAAATGTGCTTAACTAATAAAAGTTAAGTGCATTTTTTAAATGCATGAAAAGCAGTTGATTAAAATCTTTATTTATTTAAAGTATATTGATTGGTTTTTATAATTATTAAATACTCTGTTGAATTATTTTGCTTTTTTATTTTATTTATGTGATTAAATTTTATTGCACATCATATTTAAAAATGATAGAATTATAGCAGAAGAGGTAATTATGAATAACAAGTCTAAAATTATTGTTAATTCAGTAACTTTAATAAGATTATTTGGAACATTATTTATTCCAGTAGTAAATTATTATTTTTCTATTGAAGTGTTAATAACTTATTTAATTATACTTTTATTAACAGATGCCCTTGATGGTTTTTTAGCTAGAAAGTTAAATGCATCAACTTTATTTGGAAGTTTGCTTGATACTGCTACTGATAAATTACTTGCAATTGCAGCACTTGCAGTCTTAAGTAAAAATTATTTAATTATGCTACTTCCAATATTTACTGAAGGTTTAATAATGATTATAAATATGTTTGGAGCGATTAAAGGAGCGATTACTGAAAGTAGTCCTCTAGGTAAATTTAAAACTTGGGTTTTAGGTATTGCCATTGTAGTTGGTTTTTTAACTATATTTTCAAGTACTTTAATAAGATCTACAGAAGTAGTATTATATGTAAAGGCATATGATTATTTAATAGTAAATGCTGATAATATTATGAATATCCTTGCCTCCATTACAGTAGGTGCTGGTTTAATAGTAGCTTTTGATTATTACAATCAGATAAAAAAAGATTTAAAATCTAGTGAAGAATTTAAATTAAGACAAATTAGATTAAAAGAAAAAAAAGATTTAAGACATGCATTATTTGATACAAAGTATTATGAAAGTACTAGAAGCGAACCTTTAATAAAAAAGATTGGAGTAATAAATAGTGAAAAGATTAGCCCAAAATAAAAATTTTAAATTAGGAATCACTATTTTTTCAATAGTGGCAGCTTGTATATTGTTTTTCTTCTTTATATTTAAAATAGATGAAGTGTTAATAGCATTAAAATGGATAATGAAGCTATTAAGTCCGTTTATAGTAGGATTTGCTTTTGCTTACTTATTAAGTCCGATAGTTCAGTTTTTTCAAGATAATTTGTTTTTGAAAATGTTTAAAGATAAAAAAGATCAAAAAAAGATTAAATCAGCTAGATTTTTATCAATACTTTTTACGTTTTTATTGGTTCTTGCAGTAATTATTATTCTTTTTAGTAGAATAATACCAGAGTTACTTACTAGTTTAGAGATATTAATTAGAAATACTCCGATGTATTTAGAGCAAATAAGAGATTATTTTCTTCATTTACTTAAAAACCATGAAGAATTAGAAATCATTGTTTTAAATAACTTAGATGCGATAAATAATTATTTACTAACTACTATTAATAATAACTTTTTACCTAAGATAGAAGAATGGGTAGTTATATTTTCAAATGGTATTTTTGAAATATTTAAAGCTTTATATAATATAGTTGTTGGTTTAATAATATC
>DUUS01000138.1 GCA_012841465.1 Mollicutes bacterium | reverse complement strand
TCGCATAATTAATTTTTTTAATTAAATCTTTACTTAATTTATCTTGTTTATATTTCTTTAAATCAATATAACCATTAATCCTCGGAAAAATAAAATCAAGAGCCTC
This sequence comes from Mollicutes bacterium, assembly GCA_012841465.1. GTDB lineage: Bacteria > Bacillota_I > Bacilli_A > RF39 > UBA660 > DUUS01. Next base: position 1,610 of record DUUS01000138.1, on the reverse strand, counting down.
AACTTCTCTTCTTCTTTTATATTTAATATCCTTTAAATCATCAATAATCTTAACATTCTTATTATAATTAGTAGTGAAATAATCAGTATACTTAACCTCACCAATAATAATTTCAGGATTAATTTTAAGAAAAACAATTCCCTTTTCCTTTAATCTTTTAATTAAATCCCTGCTGAATTTTTCAACTAACTCTTGATTATAAAAATCAATTAAAAAACCCTTAGGAGCATAAGCATACTTTTGAAAACCACCAATTCTTTTATATAAAATCAAAGACGCTGCTATAATCGTACCATTATCATCATAACCAATATAATCATAACTAAAGCCTTGCTCACCCATAAACTTAGCATAAGCAGGACTTTGAGCATAACTTCTGAGTGGATGATTAGAAGCAAAATCTTCAAACTCACTTAAACTTAATTCAACTAATCGCATTTAAATGCACCTCGCTATCATAAGTATAGCACAATATATATTTTATTTACACATAAAAACCCATAAAACATTGACACTGACAATAGATTAAAGTAAACTTATTATAGAGGTAATAAAGATGAAGCTAAGAAAAATAATTAAGTACTTAATATTAATTATAATAATACTTATTGTTTTTACCATTGGCTTAAGTTATGCAGCATTTACTACAAAAATAACTGGAGTAGAAGTAGGAGAAACGATTTACTCATCATCAGGAGTAATGCAAATTGATTATGATGGAGGACCAGCAATAAGTGTCCCTAATATGTTTCCAAATAATGAAGAGTTTGCTACTAAGACATTTACTGTAACTGGAAAAAGTTCACTAGAAGAAGATATGGAATATCATTTAATGTTAGTAACGAATTCTAATACATTTAGAACAGGAGCATTAACATATACTTTAGATTCAAAAAACACTGGTAATAATGGAGAAGTAGCTCCTAATATAACACAGCAAAAAGGAATATCAACAGGACAAGGAGAATATATACTAGGAAACGCCAAATTCTCACCAACGAGCTCAGAAGAAAAAGTTCATACCTATACATTAAAATTGTATTTTCCATTAATAGATGGCTTTGATCATTCGGTAGATCAAAACAAAGAATTCAGTGCAAGAATTGAAATAAGAGAAGGGCATAATTTCCCATTACTCGTTGATGAAATACTAGCCCAGTATGGTGGTGCTGATAATATTGAGGAAGCACCTGAAGGTACATTTGCTTCTACAAGTGGTTCTACAGATAACCTAATGTATAAAATGGAAGATGACTATGGTGATAGTTTTTACTTTAGAGGAGCGAAAGAGCATTTAAACAATAATTTAATCTTTGCAGAGCACCAATGGAAAATAGTTAGAATCAATGGTGATGGCTCAATAAGAATAATTTACAATGGTGAATGCCCAGGTAATGTATGTAGTATAAACTCAACAGGAACTCCCACTAGAATAGCTGATACTGCTTTTAATTCAATTGCAAACGATAATAAATACGTTGGCTATATGTATGGAACATATAGTACAAGTCCCGAAGCTGCTCATAAAAATCAAGAAGATAGTACTATTAAAACCGTACTTGATACTTGGTATGAAAACAATATAAAAGGAACAAGATATGAAGGATATC
>DUUS01000137.1 GCA_012841465.1 Mollicutes bacterium | reverse complement strand
GGCTAGATACTTTATCAGAGTATCTAGTTTTTTTATGTTTTTCTAGTTGCATAAGTCGACTTACTTTGTTATAATTTTAAATAGAATAGAGGAGTTTATAAATGACTGATTGGGTTAGTGTGTATTATAAATCTAAAAAAAATAACATTTGTAAGTTAGCTTTACATTTATCAAATATAATAACGATTGATAATCCTAGACTAACCACAAATAAAAAGAGATTAAAAGAACTCTTAGAATTATCAGTAGATATCTATATTGATAAACATTTTTTATCAACTAGAGAAAGAATGAACTTAAATGATGTCTTTATTAAAAGTCCTTATATTAATGAATATGGACTAAGTGATGTTGTTTCAGTTATTATTGAAGTTTTAATTAAAAAAGGGATAATTTTAGATATTAAAAACAATGAAAATGATATTATCTTATTAGCTCTTTTAATTAAAATGTCTTTTTTATTAAATAAACTTAATAATCCATTTTATGATAAAGAAGTAGATTATAATAAAAGTATTAATAAGTTACTTAATTTAACTTTAAAGATTCCTTATATAAAAATTAAGAATAAAGAAAATATAAATAAATTAGTCAGTGAACTTAAAAATATTAAAAAAAGAGAAATAAAGTTCTTTGCTATTCTAAGTAAAGAAAATTCGTTTAATAAATATATAAGAATTAGTGAAACAATGCCTTTTTATATAACTCAATATAATTATTATATAAAAGACCTTGAAAAACATAATATGAAAGCCGTTAGAGAGGTTTATAATAGTTCTAAGTATAAAGATGACTTTACATTTATAAGTTTAGAACTTGCGATTATAACCTTAATTAAAGAGGCAGCATCTGAGAAATACTTTAGTACATTTTTAATACCAATTAAGAAAGATTTTTTTGAAAATGATAAAAACATTAAAAAGCTTAAAGATGTACTTAAATATAGTGTGATTAAAAGTAAAATAAAGGTTTTAATTAATTCAAATGATCTTGATGAAAATTTAGAACAAAGATTAAAAAAAGAAAATATAGATTATTATATATACTGCTCTGAAAAGTCAAAAGTACTTGAGTTTAAAGAAAATAATAAATATATTTTAAGTAAAGGATATAATAAAAAACATCAAGTTAAAAAACAAGATAATTTGCTTATAGAAACAATTAATATAAGCATGAATGAACTTGATATTTTATTTTTAAAAGAAAAGGAGCAAAATATAAATGAACGTATATGGTGAGTTTTTCCTGAAGTTTATGGAACCATTCTTTGGGGGATTAATTAATTTAGTAAAGGAACTTGGAAGTACATTATTTCAAATATTTAATATTTTAAATTATGTAGATGTAATAAGAGAATATATAAGTGAATTAAGTGGAGCAGGGATTGTAATAATTATTCTTGCTGCATTATGTTTACTTCTTATATTTGGACTGTTCTTCTTCTTTATTTATAAAATGATAAGTAAATATATTAGATATAGACATAAAGTTAGACATCAAGATTCGCTTGTAGATGAAATAGATAGTTTAAATAATGAAGTAATTAAATTAAAAAGTGCGAATGAAAGATTTGTAAATATGAGTGATTCAGCAAATGTTACTCTTGATGAATCAGGAAATGTATCAAATGTACTAGGTGAAAATGAAAGTCGCTTCTTTAACCTAACTAAAGTTGATGAAGAAATGGAAAATAGAGAAGAGGTAGAATATACTAGAGTTGATAATTTAGAAGCATTATGTCAAAGTTTTCTTAATTATGCTGCATCTAAAATGGGACTGTACTATGATATAAACTTAATTAGACTGTTTGTTGCAGCCTTTGCATCAAATAGACTTATAGTTCTTCAAGGTATCTCAGGAACTGGTAAAACATCACTTGCATATGCCTGGGGTAACTTTGTAAGTAACCGTACAATAATTGCATCTGTTCAGCCATCATGGAGAGATTCATCAGAGTTATTTGGTTATTTTAACGAATTTACAAAAAGATTTAATGAAACAGAAGTACTAACTAAAATGTATGAAGCAAGATATACCGATAGTGTTTATTTAACTCTGCTTGATGAGATGAATATCTCAAGAGTTGAATATTACTTTGCGGAAATGCTTTCTATTCTAGAACTTCCATCTGAAGATGAGTGGGTAGTAGATTTAGTTCCAAATGAGTGGCCAACAGATCCCAAACTACTTGAAAATGGAAGATTAAAAATACCAGGTAATATGTGGTATGTTGGAACTATTAATAATGATGATTCAACCTTTATGCTTACTGATAAAGTTTATGACAGAGCTATGCCTATTAATATAGATGAAAAACATGCCGCATTTGATGCTCCAGATACTGATGCGATCATGCTTTCATATACTAACTTTGTAGAGCTTTTAACTAAAGCTAAAGATGATCATCCAGTTAAGGAAGAAACTTTAAATAAAGTAGCAGAGATGGATAATTATGTTATTGCTCACTTTAGAATAGCTTTTGGTAACCGTATTGTAAAACAACTTTGTGACTTTGTTCCTGCATACATAGCTTGTGGTGGGGATGAAATGGTCGCAGTTGATTATCTAATTTGCCATAAGATTTTAAGAAAATTTGAACAATTAAATTTATCATATATTAGATCAGAAATTGATGGATTTATAAATTTCTTAAATGAAACCTTTGGTGAAGGTGTTATGAAAGAATGTATTATATATTTAGAGAGATTAAAGAAAACAATTTAAGGTGATATTATGACTGAAGGATTTATAAATATTATTAATGATGTAAATACTAGTGATGCGGAAATTTTTGAAGCTCAAACTAAGACCAATTTAACAGCTAAGAATTATGTTGAAAAAATAACCGTTGATTTCTCATGGGTTGATAAAATATATGAAGCGATTCCCTATATTGATAATATTGTAAGAAATCCTAAGAAGTTTATTGTTCAAGAAGAAGAGGTAATCAGAATTGAAAAGGTTAAAAAAATAACTGAAGATTCAATTAAACATCTTGCTCAAAATACTAATTTAATTCAAGATGTTGATAAAGATGGAACAATTAAACCACTTAAGCTTTTAAATACATTTAGAGAAGAAACAATTGATTTATATGAAAATAGATTTATCTATTCTCTTGTAAATAATTTATATTCTTTTATTCAAAATCAATTAGTATATGAAGATGAAGAATCTTTCTTAAAAGAAATAAAAACTGTAAACTATAAAGCTAAAACAAAATTAAAAGAAGAAGATATATCATTTGAATTATCACTTAGATCTGCTAATTATGAAAACTTAACAGTTCAAGGTGAAAAAGCAACTGAAATCAAAGAAAAAATCGAATATATAAAAGAAATATTAGAAGACTTTATGAGTGGAACATTCATGAAAACAATGAAAAATGCTACTCCAGTAAGATCACCAATTAGAAGAACAAATATAATTTTAAAAGATACAGATTATATTTATGCTCTTAAGTTATGGGAGTTTCTAGAAAGTTTTAATGTAGAAACACCTCTTAAAAAATATAAAGAAACCTTAGATTTATCTAGCACAGCCTTAGATAAAAACTACTTCTTGACATATTATCTTAATTATCACTTTTTAAATACTAGAAAAAGTGGTAAAATAAAAGAAGAAGGTAAGTATTATGGAATTAAAAAACTTATCTTTGATATAGCTAAAGATTATGATAGTAATATACCAGAGATAAGAAAAATGCTTAATGAAGAATTGAAATTAGCTACTGAATTTAAACAAAAAGAGCTAAGTTCAATAACATCTTCATATAAAAGTTTCATAAATGACCATAATAATAGAATGAAGGATGCTTTATTTATATTAAAATAAACCTCAATAACTGAAAGGAGTTACAATGGCAAAGAAAACTGAAAAAGAAAATCCAATTATAGGAAGAGAAAAACAAGAAATTGATTTAATTAAATTTAATGTTAAATCACCAGAAGAACAAAATAGTGAAGTTGAAAATGTTTTAAAAGAAATCTATCAAGATGATTTAAAAATATCAAAAAAACATATTTCTAAAGTAATCAGACTTACCTATAGTGCTAAAGATAATTATACTTTTCTGCCATATAATTTAAAAGTATCTAAAGAAAAACTAAGTTTGAAATTTGAAGTACTTCCTAAAAAGCCAGTGGGAATAGGCTGGGTAATATTTTCAATTTGGTTATTTATCTTTGCAGTAATAGCAGCTACTTATGCAGGATTTAATTATTTAAGACTATCTGATTTAAATAAAGATATTGATGGAGATGGAATTCCTGATATAAACATTGATATTAATAATGATGGAGTAGCAGATATAAATATTGATGTTGACGGTGATGATATTCCTGATTTAAATATTGACTATAAAGGAAACCGAAAATCAGTATTTAATATAGATACTGATGGTGATGGTATAGCTGATTCAAATTTAGTAAATGATGCAACAGATGGAAATCCTTGTGATATTAACTGTGACATAAATGGTGATGGATGGCCAGATTTAAATATTGATTTAGATGGCGATGGTGTGCCTGATGTTGATATGGATACCAATGGTGATAGAATAGCTGATTTAAATATTGATTCCGATGGTGATGGCATATGTGATATCAACTGTGATACTAACGGTGATGGACTATGTGATTACAGATGTCTCCAAGCTCATGAGCTAGATGATGGATTATCTACTGGTACTTCTATCGTAACTGGTACAGGTAAAGTAGAAACCGCAACTCCATACTTAATTATTAATTATGAGCATGGACTAACCGTAAATGTTCAAGGACTGCTTCCAGATGATCAACCACCAATTCCAGGACATACAAATGAAAAACCAGTAAAAGAATTCATAGTTGAAAACATGAGTGACTATCCAATTTATTATTCACTAAGATGGAATGTAACTACTAATACATTTATTACTGATAATTTAAAATATACTATGGTAGGTTCAAATGGTGGACCTAGTTTAGATAAAACTACAATGCCTAAAAGGTCAGCTACTATTTTTGAAAACATCTTAATAATGCCTAGAGTTACTCAAAAATTCAGAGTAGAGATGAACCTAGAAGGTACTGGTCAGCCTCAAAATGAAGATCAAGGAAGATTATTTGTAGGTCATGTTGATGTAATATTAAATCCAAATTAAACAAACTTTAACAGTTTGTTTTTTTACGCTTTTTATTAATTTGTAATATTAAATATCTGCCTTAAAATAAATGTTCTAAAATGCCTGTATTTTGTTTGACATTGAATTTTCACTATGCTAGAATAAACTTAATGGAGAGATATATTGTAACCCATTTACAATATAAATCTATAGGGTGGTGGTTACTTAAAATTTATGAAATTTGCTTTAAATTTTTAAAATATGAAAGGAGATTCAAACATGAAATTTAAAAAATTAATACTAACTACTATAATTCTATCTGTAATATTATTTGCTACTAGCTGTGGTAAAAAAGAATTTACAGTAAAATTTGATAGTAGCGGGGGAACAACAGTTGAAAGTGTTGTAGTTGAAAAAAATAAAACAGTTACAAAACCAGCTGATCCATACAAAGAAAACTATGTATTTGTTCGCTGGGAGCTAGATAATAAAGAATTTGATTTTTCTACAAAAATCAAAAAAGATATCACTTTAGTAGCAGTTTACCGTGAAATATCAGAAGATGCTTTAACAGTATCGTTTAATCCAGCTAATGGGGATGAAATAACCACTCAAAAAGTTGAAGAAAATGATATTGCAAGAAAACCAAATGATCCAGTAAGAGAAGGATATACATTCCTATACTGGATGCTTGATAATAAAGAATTTGACTTTGACACTAAAATTACTAAAGATATTACTTTAGTAGCAAAGTGGGAAAGAGATGAAGGAACTCCAAGTGATAAACTAACAATTAGATTTAATTCAGATGGTGGATCTAATGTAAAGAACCAAACTATTGATAGAGGTTCAAGAATCACTAGACCAAAAAATCCTACAAAAGAAGGATATTCATTCTTAGGATGGTATAGTGGAGATACTCTATGGAACTTCAACTGGACTACTAATGTTAATTTAACATTAAAAGCAAAATGGTTAAAAGTAGAAGTACCAACAGAACCAGTACAAGATAAGTATGCAATTAAAGTTGTTCCAGTAGATAATTTTTCACCACAATCACTTGTATATGTTTATAAAAATAATAAAGATATTACAAGTTCGGTAGAAAAATTAGTTTCAGGAGACTTTGTTTTAGGACTATATTCATCTGGTACCAAATCTATAAAAATTAATAATGCACAATTTGAAAATTATAAAAACAAAACACTATCAGTTATAATTGATGGAAAAACATTTGATATAACTGAAGTAAGAAATTAAGGAGGAAATTATGAAAAAGAGAAATAAATTATTTTCGCTAATAACACTTATATTAGCTTTAGCATTTCCACTTTTAGTAGATGCAAGTACTACTAAGTTTAAAGAGTCAGATGTTAAACCAGGTACATACATTGTTGGAACTCATATGTTTACCAATGATGGTGAAGCACTAACGATTGAAATGATAATGTTAGCAGCTGGCACTATCTTAGGTGAAGGTGAAAAACCAACATTAGATGATATGAAAATCTATTACAAAGATTTTAATAATAACTGGGTAAGTGGTTCAAATGGTGAAGACATGACCATTGAAGAAAATCAAATATTTGAAATAGAATATATTGATGATAGAGAAGTAAAAGGAACAATTACAGGATCAGGTTATAATCATGCTGAAGATGATGAAGAAACTATAATAGTAACTGGAGACTTAGAGTGGGCAGCTGCTGATGATACGAAACAAAATGGTCGTTTAGCTGGAAATTATACAAAAGGAATAACAATAACTGCTCCTGAAGGTTATACAAAAGAATTCTTATTAGAAAATGCTACAGTTAAATTTTCTGATAGAGATTATGATATGTCTTGGAAAGATGTTACATTAGCTGAAGGTGAAGAAACACACTTTACTTACTGGTCAAGATTTATTCCAGGTGGCCCTAAACTTCATACAATTACTATTAAGTGGGAACAAGGAAATGTTCAAGTATTTACTGTTAAATTAGCCGATGATGGTGTAACATTTGCGGATTCTCCTAAAGGAAGTATTTACGGTGCAGGCTATGTTGTTGACAATACAATTACCCTGACTGGTACTGCATCTTGGAAAAACCATGATGGTGATTTACAAAACGGCAGATTAGCTGGAAATTACATAAGCGGAGTAAGATTTGAAGCGCCAGAAGGATATACCCGCGAATACTTAATAGATCATGCTACTGTAAAATTCTCTGATAGAGACTACACTATGACTTGGGAGGAAGTAACATTTGAAGATGAAGATACATTCTTTGTTTACTGGCCAAGATTTATTAAAGATGAAATTGAAGGTCATACAGTAACTGTTACTTGGGAAGAAGGAAATGTTCAAGAATTTACTATAAATTTACAAGAAGGTATAGTGCTTGTTGATGGTCCAAGTGGAACAATTGGAGGACATGGTGCTGATTATGCTGTAGAAGGTAATACTATTACTATTAAAGGTGATCTTGAATTTAATGAGGCTGCAGACATTCAAAACGGAAGAAACGCAGGATACTACAGTAAAGGAATTAAATTTACAGCACCAGAAGATTATGAACATCAATACTTACTTGCTAAAACCAAAGTATTCTTAGGGGATCGTGAATTTGATTGGAACGGAGTAGTTAAGTACGAAGAAGAAGGAGCTAATTACTTTATCTACTGGCCAAGATTCGAACAAGAAGAAGATGGAGTTAAAGAACACACTGTAACTATAGAGTGGGAACCTGGAAATGTTCAAGTATTTAATATTAAACTTGGAGAAGTCGAATTTGTAGGCATGCCTGAGGACTCATAAGATTAAATTTATCAAACTTACCTTAATTGGTAAGTTTTTTTGTGTTTTTCACAAAAATCTCCCAGGTATTGAATTTTTTGTCAAATAATGCTATAATTTATTCATATTTATGAAGGGGGTTATAAATATTATGGAAGATAGTTTTAAGAGAAATGTCGAAAGACGATTAATAAAGATGTTATTTAATACACTTCCAAAGACTTATGGTAAGGGCTGGATTAATTTTAGAAAGAAAATTCATCCTTTTATTGTAAGAGAGTTTGAAAAAACATTACCAAAGGATATTCATGTTTATAAAAATGAATATTTTCCTAATGGTAAACCGACAATCTT
>DUUS01000136.1 GCA_012841465.1 Mollicutes bacterium | reverse complement strand
GATCCAGCAAAGACAAGTCCTATTTTTGCTAATAAGTTTAACATAGTAACTCCTTTCTTTTGTTTAAATCTATTAATTATTTAAACCATAACTTAAATAGTTTCTGTACTTTGTATTAAATAAATAATACATTATTGGTGAGATAAATATACTTTGAAGTATTAATATTAAAAGAAGAAGTGATGAATCAAATTTAATAATTATTATTGAATATAATAATAAAACAATTATCGAAGCGATCTTTAATTTTAATCTTAATGCTTTACTAACTATAGGCTTATTTTCAGTATCTGCTGGGCTCCATAAAATGAAAGAAATTAATGAAATGATTAAAAAAAATATTTTAAATTCTAAACTAAAGACAACAAATTTAGATAAATAAGGAACTAAAACAAATCCAAAAGAAGATAATATTATACATACAAATGAAGATTTAGCGTGAAAACCATAACTAAAACTTCTAATAATTGAATAAAAGAATAAAAATAAAAAGAACTCCTTTAAAGTACCTAAAAATATATTAATAATTAAAAACAATATAGTTCGCGTAACTAAAACATAAATAGCTTCTACTCCATAGATTATTTCCTCAATTTTAACATTATTATAATTACCACTTTTTTTTAACCAATTTTCAAAACTCGACAAAATTTTCTTTCTCACATACTACCTCATGCAAAATATATCACGTATTATCTATTAGTCATTTAATAATGTCCGAAATGGAGGTTAAAATACTCTTAAAGTGAACCTACTCACCATGTAATGAACTTATTGGTGTTTAAAGCAATATAACTTATGTTTTAGTATTTTAATGTAAATATACAAATAATACTGCTATAATTTTTTTGTGCGAGGTACACGTGTCGAAGTTTTACTGTATCTAAACGTAGTTTAAATATTTGTAGGAAGGGCAGGTGTTAATTTGTGAGAGGTAAAGTAAAGTGGTTTAACAATGAGAAGGGTTATGGCTTTATTCAGTATGCAGACTTAGAAGACATTTTCGTACACTACTCAGCAATTATTAAAGAAGGCTACAAGACTTTAAAAGAAGGCGATGTAGTAGAATTTAATTTAATCGAAACCGCTAAAGGATTACAAGCCGTTGACGTATGTGCAGTAATGATGACTACAATTTTGTAGTTTTTTCTTTTTCTCTATGTTATACTTTTAGTAAGGAGAGATGATAAATGAATATAAAAATTAGAGGAGTAAAAGTAGATGTTACTCCAGCTATTAAAGAGCACATAGAAACAAAAATAGGTAAACTAAGTAAGTACTTAGAAAAACCTGAAACAATTGAAACAACCGTAATAATAAAGATAAGAAATAGTGAACAAACTATTGAAGTGACTGTTCCTACAAAGAAATTTACTCTAAGAGCAGAAGAATCACACCAAGATCTTTATGCAGCTGTAGATTTAGTGTTAGATAAACTTGAAAACCAACTAAGAAAACATAAAACCAAAATTCAAGATCAATATAAAAGAGAACCACAAATAACAGATTTCCATGTTGATGATGAAGAAATAAAAGAAACTTCTAAAATAGTAAGAAGAAAAACAATAGAATCAAAACCAATGGATGAAGAAGAAGCAATCTTACAAATGGAACTATTAAATCATGATTTCTTTATCTTTAATAACATCGATGAAGGATGTGTATCTGTTATTTATAAACGAAAAGATAATAATTACGGAATTATTAATACAAAATAATACTTATAAAGAAGGTGAGTTTAAAAACTTGTCTTCTTTTAAAATATATAATATCCATGCCAATTTATCAAAAAATATTGTTTTGAGTTTGGTCATATTTATAGACATTTCTTTTTATATCTAGTACAATATCTATTGAGGCGATAAGATGAAATTTTTAAAAAAATTAATTGATACAGAGTATAAAGAAATGAAAAGGTATGAGAAGCTTGCTGATGAAATTGAAAGCCTAGAAGAAGAATATAGTAAGAAAACAGATGAAGAGCTAAAAGCTATGACTTCGTTTTTTAAAGAAGAATTAAAAAACGGAAAGACTTTAGACGATATTTTAGTTCATGCTTTTGCGACTGTTCGAGAAGTTGCTTTTCGAACCATTGGTGAAAAACCATATCGTGTACAGCTTATTGGTGGTATGGTTATCCATTATGGTAATATAGCAGAGATGAAAACGGGTGAAGGTAAAACCTTAACCACAACGATGCCAGCTTATTTAAATGCTCTTACTGGTGAAGGAGTTCATGTAGTAACCGCAAACGAATATTTATCTTCAAGAAATGCTGAGTGGATGATGCCAGTTTATGATTTCTTAGGTATTACAGTAGGTATAAATTTAAGAGAGTTATCTCCTAAGGAAAAACAAGATGTTTATAACTGTGATCTTACTTATTCAACTAATAATGAAATTGGTTTTGATTATCTAAGAGATAATATGGTTACTAAAAAAGAGGACAGAGTTCAAAGACCACTTAATTATGTAATTATCGATGAGGTTGACTCTATTTTAATTGATGAGGCAAGAACTCCACTAATTATTTCTGGTGGACAGTTTGATGCTAAAAACTTATATATTGATTCTGATAAGGCAGTTAAAAAATTAAAACTTAATGATGATTATACAATAGAAGAGAAATCTAAAACAGTTATATTAACTGAAAATGGAAGTAAAAAATTAGAAGGTTATTTTAACGTGGATAATCTTTATGATGCTAACAATACAGCTCTTGTTCATCATATTAATCAAGCTTTAAAAGCTAACTATGGTATGAAATTAGATGTTGATTATGTAGTAGATGAAGAACAGACAATTGTAATAGTTGATCAGTTTACAGGACGTTTAATGCATGGAAGACAGTTTAGTGAAGGTCTTCACCAAGCCATTGAAGCAAAAGAAGGCGTTAAAATAAATGAAGAAACCAGAACAATGGCAACAATTACATTTCAAAATTTATTTAGAATGTATAAAAAATTGTCTGGTATGACAGGTACTGCTAAAACTGAAGAAGAAGAGTTTAGAGATATTTATAATATGTTTGTTTTTGAAATACCAACTAATAAACCTTGCATTAGACAAGATATGACCGATTTAATGTTTGCGACTGAAAAAGGAAAATACAAAGCGATCATAGAATTTATTAAAGAGCTTCATGAAAAAGGTCAACCTATTTTAGTTGGTACAATTTCAGTTGAATCAAACGAGTTTCTATCAAGTTTACTTACCAAAGCAAAACTTCCTCATGAAGTATTGAATGCTAAAAACCATGCAAGAGAGGCAGAAATAATCGCTAAAGCTGGTGAAAAAGGTTCGATAACTATAGCTACAAACATGGCAGGTCGTGGAACTGATATAAAACTAGGAGAGGGCGTAGTCGAGCTTGGCGGACTATGCGTTATCGGAACAGAAAGACACGAATCAAGAAGAATCGATAACCAATTAAGAGGTCGTGCTGGAAGGCAAGGAGATCCTGGTTATTCACAGTTCTTTATCTCATTTGAAGATGACTTAATGAGAAGATTTGGTACTGATAAAGTTAAAACAATGATTCAAAACCTTGGTTATGATGAAACTGTACCACTAAGATCTAAAATGTTTTCAAAAAGTATTGAAACCGCTCAAAAGAAGGTTGAAGGAAATAACTATGATATGCGTAAAAGCCTTCTTGATTATGACAATATCGTCAGTGAACAAAGAAAAATTATTTATGAAACAAGAAATGCAGTGCTAGATATAGATGATATGCTTGATTTAAGAAATCAAACTATAACAAATCATATTGAAGCATATATAGACAATTTATTAAAAGATGAAGAAAAATTATCTGAAGAAGATATCGAAACAATAATTACTCATTTTAATAATAACTATCTAAAAATTAATAAATTAAAAACTAAAGAAATAATAGATTTATCAATTGATGATCTAATTGATTATTTAAGCAATATCTTAATAAAAGAATATGAGGAAAAAGTTAAAGACTTTCCTAGAGAAATCAGTAATGACTTTGAAAGATATATTACTTTAAGAGTAATTGATGAAGCATGGGTTGGTCATATTAATTCAATGGAACACTTAAAAGAAGGTATCGGACTAAGAGGCTATGGTCAAACTAATCCTCTTCAAGCTTATGCCTTAGAAGGATATGAAATATTTGATAGAATGCTTGATACAATAGATGCAAATATTACTGAATTTATAATGAAATATCAAATTAAACAAAATATTAATCCAGAACCTAAAAAGCAAAAGATATATACAAACGATGGTAAAGAAAAAGTAAAAAGTACTCCTAAAAGAACAAAAAAAGTAGGAAGAAATGAACCATGTCCATGTGG